>NZ_CP084222.1:0-300129 GCF_020268605.1 Arsenophonus apicola | reverse complement strand
TCCTTTAAACGATATTCGGGTTCACCTTGCAGTGGCCAATTAAGCTGCTGACTTTCTAGGGTTAATTGAATTGGCAATCCTGCTTGTGATAGGGCTGCTTCAGCAACCAAATTAGCCTTGATGGGCCCCGTAAAACTTAACATTAATTTAAGCTGTTGTAATAAAGCCCCTTCTAATTTCAAATCAACTTGTTGCCCTTTAAGATCATTAAGATAGGATACGGCTTGAACAGCAATATTGACCGGCCACTGCTGAGCCAAATTAGCATCACCAGTGAGAGTGATCTTGCCTTCAGGCGCCACAACATCAAATTGCTTGATAGCTATCTGCTGATTTTGTACGCTAGCTATTAATGTCAAATTAGCAACGAATAGCTTAGTATCTCCAGCTAAATGCCAGTTTATCCCTCGGATCTGCTCAATATTAATATCGATAGGCAACACGACTTCAGGTAATTTAGCCAATAAGGGCTCAGCAAACAGGGCTTTTAATGTTTCAGCAGGTGATTTATCTGCTATCCCATTAGTAGTTTTTATTACTGTTTTTTCTGTCTCTTTATTTGCTTCTATTGTTGTTTTTGGCAAATTAACTGCTAATCCATTAATTGTCGTCGGTTTAATTGTTAATAGATTAGCTTGCCAATCAGCCGCCATTGTTAATTCAGCCAGCAAAACCTGGGTGTTATCAAGCTGGATACTGATATTTTTGAGGGTTAACTGATTTAACAAAATAGGATAAGGGGTCGACAATTTAGTTAAGGGTTTTGAGCTAGCTTGCTCTTCGGCAGATTGAAAGGCTTTGCTATCAATCTTAACATCGACGCCTTCAGTTGAAATATTATTAACGCACAATTGAAAACGTTTTAAACAGTTAACTTGGAGTGAAAGATTAAATTTATCAACATCAACATTAATACCCTTGGTTCGATAACGAACTCCTTGCAAATTCAAATCACTCCAGCCGCCGGACATGGTCGCAATTTCTAATCCTGGCAACCAACGCACGGCTGTATTAAGGGCAAAATGTAAGCCTGATTGCGTGGTAACTATCCAACCAATTATCGTTAATAATATTAATAACAAAAACAATAAAGCCAGACTAATTCGTTTTATCCATTTCATAGCTCAGCACCTAACCCAATATAAAATTGTACTTTGCTATGATCAGGATCACCAACCGGTGCAGCAATATCCAGTTTAATTGGCCCAACTGGTGAAACCCAGCGAATACCAACGCCAGCGCCAACTTTAAAATCATCCTTATTAAAATCATTGACCGCCTCACCACCATCAACAAATATGGCACCCCACCAGTTGCCCGTCACATTATATTGATATTCCAGTGAGCCGACGGCTAATTTGGAAGCACCGGTTAATTTTCCTTGGTCATTGGTAGGGGAAATTTTTTGATAACCATAACCTCTGATACTGCGATCACCACCAGCAAAAAAACGCAGATCGGGAGGGACTTTGTCAAATCGATTAGCTTCTATCCAACCCAGATGACCTCTTACAACAAAACGATGCCCTTTCCAGGGGGTTCTTATCCAAACATTTTGCGCTTGTAATACAATAAAATCGATATCTGAACCCCAGGTAGTATTAGAAATATCAATAGTATATCGTTGGCTATCCCCCCAATAGGGCATGGCGCCACCTCGTTGTCGCATGCGGCTGAGACTGACGCCAGGATACAGAAGCATAGTTGTATTGGTTACATTTGCCTGGGTAAAATGGCTAAGACTCCAACGCAAATTAACGCCATATTGCCAACCTTTATAATAATCCCAATTCCTTAATAAATTGTGGGTTGTCGTATCAGACTGGGTATCATTTAAGTCAGTACGTTTGAAACCGGCCTGAACGGCATAGTATTGTTCTAAGGGGCTCTTTTTTAGTGGAATTTTATAGCTTGCATCAATAATTTGTTCAGGTTGCGAAAGACTGAGGCTGGAAGTAAAACTCTGTCCTCTCGAATTAATCCAGGGCTTATTCCAAGTAGCCTTGACTCGAGGGCCGACATCAGTGGAATAACCACCACCTAATTCAACATGATTTCGCGCACGTGGCGTTAATACCGCGTCCATTGGCAGAATATGGGTGCCTTTCTGACGCGCTTTATTGATATCAGGTGTCACAATGGCGGAATTGAACCAACCCGTACTGACTAACCGTTGATTGAATTCAGCCAATTGCTCAGAAGCGTAATAGTCTCCCTGTTTAAAGGGAACAATATTATTTAAATAATCTTCGCGAATTTGAGCGCCTTCATATTTGATAGCGCCGAAACGATAACGCTCACCACTATTGAAATCAAATACCCAATAAGAAGCTAGATGAGCTAATGAAACGCCTAACTGACTTTTTTCCATTTCTGCATCAAAATAACCTTTACGAACCGCCAGCCGACTAAATCCCTGTTTCAAATCTTCATAATCGCCATGATTAAGAATAATTCCTTTTGGGGGCGTATTGCGGGCTATCATTTCCGCATAGTCTTTATCATATTTGGCCGCTCCCTTTAGTGTTATCTTTACATCTGCCACATGAACCGGTTTTCCAGGATCAACTTTCGCGGTTAAAACGGGTCGAGAAGGTGGTTGAAATTCCTGATAAGAAAATTCAATAGTGGGTTCATAATAACCTAACGGCCTTAACCCTAAACGAATTGCCTTATCAACTCTCACGCGAAAACGACCATCTGTGGCAATTTCATCCTGAGTGATACTTGAGAGCTGAATACGAACGTTTTTTTCAAGTTCTCCTGTCAAACCCTCAACTTTTAAACGAAGATTGGCACCATTGGCAATAGGCACTACCATCGACATACAAAGAAAACAAAGCAAAGAATATCTTGGCACGCCAACTCCTAATGGAAAATAACGATAAAAACTCACTCATTTTGGTTAAATTAAACAAGATATACAAGATATTAATAATAAATAATGCAATCTTTCACTCTCGATTTTGGCTCAATAACAGTAGTTGAATAGCATGCTAAAACATTTTTAACTAATAGCACTATTGGTTATTTATTTTTATACCGTTAAGCCAAAATTTATGTACCAAATACCTTATTAAAAATAGCAACTTTCTTTCGAAAAAACGAAATGGAAAAATTTTCTTACCATAAAAAGTTTAGATAGGGATATAAATAGAGGGTAGGCTGAAAAAATAATTACCAAATAACCACAAATTTTGGTAATTATATCACTGTTTAAACAGCTACATGCGATCAAGTGGATATATTAGAATTCATCATTACATCTGTTCAGATAATAGTCTGAATATGCTAATTAGCCTGAATTTCCTCACTCCCTGGTAATGCAATCTGTTTTGTATCATTTAGGACAGTATAAGAAGCCATTTTAGTTGTTAACGGACGATTAGCCGCAGGGTTAAACAGTAAACAAGTCACGTCTGGACGTGAATAATGGCCGACCGGATCAGCAATTGCTTTGGCGTAGGTAATTGCGGCAGGTTCAAGCGTAGCCAACAGTAATCCTTCCTCATTTTCTGCCAACGGTGCTGTTAGCTCACTGCCATCTGGGCCAAATATACGCGCATAACCACCACCTGCTTTTAACAAGTTCCGCTTAGTCTCATCTGTACATAACTGTTCAATCATCTGCTCTGACACAGTGGCACATGGCGCAATAACAAAACACTGCCCTTCTACTGCATAGGCGCGTGAAAGCGCGATATTAACTTCAGGGCTCAAAGCAGCTGTTGCATCGCGATAAATACTAAAACTAGGCCAAGACCCAATATGAATTTGCTCATGCTGAGCATACATAACATAACGCGTTAACGGTTGAATGTGTTCCCAACAACACAACGCACCTATTATGCCTAACGGAGTAGTAAATGTTTTTAGCGATGAACCATCACTTTCACCAAATAGAGTGCGCTCAACATGGGTCGGTTTAAGTTTTCGCCGCACACCGATCGTTTCACCCGTATTACTGATAAGCCATTGAGCCATATAAAGGGTACCATGATCTTTTTCACTCAGACCCAATAGCAGCCAAATATTATTCTCTCTAGCCACCGAAGCGATACGCTTTGCCTGATCACTGTCTAATACTAAAGAATTTTGATAATATTGATAAACCAGTGGGGTTAATGCTGCGGGTGAGTCCAACCAAAGAAACCAGGGATAGCCAGGTAGCCAATTTTCCGGAAAAGCAATTAATTCCGCCCCCTTACTTGCCGCTTCTTTTATTAAATCGATAGTTTTATCGATAGTTCCTGCCAAATCCATAAATACCGGAGCTGCCTGTACACAGGCAACGGTGATTGATTTATCCATTATTAATTCACCTCATTGTTGAATGTCGCATATAATTTATGTTCGCGATTATACAAATGAAGTGCTTACTAATGTTATTACCCAAAAGCAGCAAGTTTATCAGGCTCTATACTATAGAGCCTGATATTGAAGTCTACCAGATATGGATCCTCTCTTTAGGCGCCAGATAAAGCTTATGCTCCTTTTCTACCTTAAAGGCTGTATACCAATCATCCATATTACGTACCACGCCGTTGGCACGATAAGGATTCGGACTATGGGGATCAGTCATAATCTTATTACGCTCGGACTCTTTATTGGCTAACTCCCGCCAAGTTCTTGCCCAGGCAATAAAGAAGCGTTGTAAACCCGTCATTCCATCGATAATCGGTGGTTCACCATTGGGATAATGTTCTTTAGAAAATTGCTTATAAGCATTGAGGGCAATATTTAACCCACCGAGATCACCAATATTCTCACCTAGGGTCAGTTTACCGTTAACCGTTAAACCATCAATTTTAAACCCATTATACTGTTTAATAAGGTTGGCAGTTTTTTCTTCAAAATGCAGTTGTGAAGCTGCTGACCACCAGTTTCTTAATTGCCCGCTTCCGTCATAAAGACGACCTTGATCGTCAAAGCCATGTCCCATTTCATGCCCAATCACCGCACCAATGGCACCATAGTTATAAGCAGGATCAACATTTTGATCAAAAAATGGCGCTTGCAAAATAGCAGCCGGGAAAACAATTTCATTCTGAACGGGATTATAGTAAGCATTAATTGTTTGTGGCGTCATCCCCCATTCCCACTTCCTGACTTTTTCTCCGATCCGACTCATATTATCTTGATAGAGCCAGTTTTGTACTTGCAAATAATTGTCGAATAATGTATCTGGTTGCAAGTGTAACGTACTAAAATCATGCCATTTTTCTGGGTAGCCAATTTTGACTGTAAATTGGTTAAGTTTTTTTAGTGCTTCCTGACGGGTTTGTTTATCCATCCAGTCATTATTTTGCAAACGGGTTTTAAAAGTCCCTTTAACATAGCTCACCAAATTTTGGATCTTATTTTTAGCATCAGGATCAAAATAAGTTGCAACATAAAGTTGCCCCAATGGCTCCCCTTGTAGTTTATTAACGACTTCTAATGCCCGTTCTTTACGTGACCGCTGCTGTTTAATACCATTTAATCGGCTTGAATAAAAATTAAATCGAGCATCAGAAAAAGCTTGATTCAAGTAATTGGCTGTACTACTCAGATAGTGGAAAAATAAGTAGTCTTGCAGGGTAGATATCGGTGTATGCGCCAATATTTTTGCCAATTGCTCAACTGCACTGTCATTTTCTACGATAACTTTCGCTAGCTGTTCATCTGACAGTTTCCATTGTTGAATAAAACCCTGCCATTGATAATCTGGCGTAAACTTTTTTAGTTGACTAAGCGACATTGGATGATAATTTTTCAACGTGTCACGTTCAGCCTCTGGTGTCCAATGTACTTTTGCCAACGATTTTTCTAATGCAAAAATTTGCTTAGCCTTTAACTGCGTTTCTTTTTCTCCCGCTAATTGTAAAATAGTGGCAATATAAGCGACATAATCCTGACGGATAGTCTCCATCTGTTTAGTGTTATCCAGATAGTAATTTCTATTAGGTAAGCCTAAGCCGCCTTGCCCCAGATAAAGAACGTAAGTATCAGGTACTTTTGCATCCAATCCTACCCAATAGGAAATAAATGGCATATAACCTGGTTTTGCCATTAGATTAGTAATGTCAGCATGAGTTTTTGCCTGCTTGATAGCATTAAGTGCATTTTGTACCGGCGTTAAACCTGCTTTTTCAACGGCTGTTTCATTTAAATAGCTACGATAAAGATTACGAATATTGCGTTGATTATGATTAAGCTCACTTTGCGGTTGAACTTCAAGTTTATTTATCAGTGCTTGCAACTGTTTTTCTGTTTTGAGATATAACTCAACAAAGGAATTAATTCGTGACATTCCAGCTGGGATTTCTGCATGGGTTATCCAATCCTGATTAACATACTGATAAAAATCATTACCCGGAGAAATGTAATCAGACAATGTGATTTTTTGTTCGCCGTAAGTAACGCCTTTGGCAACAACAAAGGAAGAGCCTGTCAGAGCAGACAGACTAATAAGTAGTGCTAACACAGTTTTTTGCATAGGAGAAAACCTTTCTCTTCTTTGAGATTGATATGTTCCATCAACTAGTGTTGATAAGCTGATAAGTTGTATATACTACTTCAATTTTTTAACAAAAATGTACACTTAAATTTAATTTTATACAAAATTGTAATCTTTATCGTAATTAAAACATCGCTGCTCGCATAGCCAACACCAAATTATCAAATACCGGTCACAAAATGAAATGCCATACGTAAACATCAAATCTAACATGCAGCGAGTAAAGTGAGGAGGTATGTTAAAATATTTTTTGCTAATCCGAGCTATAGCAAAACTTATTTATTAAAACCAGTTAGGTCATGATGAGTTGATATTTTTATTTGCGCCACTGAGGATGTGGCGCACAATTTATCAGACGGGTTAACCTATTTCTGTCTGGAGGATAAGGACTTCTTTATTGATTTCATTCATTATGTGGAAATGCCGCTTATCTTTAATTCTAGGGGGTAATATCTTTCCTTTGTCAAATTCAAATACTCCCATATCTTTGATATACAATCGACCACGAAATAATATTTTGACGTAACGCGCAATCTTCAGTGGGTTGTAACGGTGAAAAATCTTCATTCAACTTTTTCCTCCACTTTGTTGATCTTGAAGTCACAAAAATGTGATTCATGACACATTTTATAGTCATAGACTCTCGTGACAAGCTTTAGTTCTCCTTTTCCAATAAGATTTAACGATTTTACATAACATGATAACTGATAAAATAGCTTTGAATAATCATTACAATATTTTTCATTTGATGTCTTAACAACTTTTGTTGTATGTGCTTTAGCAGCTTTCTGTAGCAAAGACATTATATTTAAGATTGACTATGCTAATAAACGATGACAATCATCAATAATCAGTTTAGAAAAAATTAATGAGGAGCACTATGTTAAAAAAGATCATAGCAATAGTAATTTTGTTAATTCTCCCTATCTCTGCATTAACTGCTACATTAGAAGTCAATAAGCCAGTGCCTACCGTAACTGTTACCGATCGAGGTGAACTTCTGTTGAACGAAAATGGTAAATTGATTTATCAAGATTGGAGTAGCAAAGAACTTGTTGGCAAAGTAAGAACGATTCTACATATTGCCGGGCGTCTTTCCGCTAAAGAACTCAATGAGTCATTAATAGAGGCAATTAAACAAAAGAAATTTGATCAGAAAAAATATCAGACAACGACAATAATAAATACTGATGATACAATTCTTGGAACCGGTTTTTTTGTCCGCAGTAGTATTGAAGACAGCAAGCGTGAATTCCCGTTTTCTCAAATCATTGTTGATAATAATGGTGTAGTTAAAAAAACCTGGCAGCTAAAACCCAAGAGTTCTACTATCATCGTATTAAATAAAAATGGTAACGTATTATTTGCTAAAGATGGCGCACTAACATCTGAAGAGACAAACAAAGTTATCAAAGTGATTGAGGAACAATTAAAAAATAATTAATTAAACCATCAGAATATTGATACTCTAAATCCCGGATTAATAAATGATTCTCTGAGAGAATAGTTTAGTGTTCTACCATACCAATCTGTCACTTTAGCGCCTGCCGCCTGGGCGATCGCATGTCCGGCAGCAGTATCCCAGATATGAGTGGGTCCAAATCGCGGATAAAGCTGTGCTTTACCTTCAGCGATGAGGCAGAATTTTAATGAAGAACCCATCTCCATAACTTCATGCTGCCCCATTTGCGCTAAATAATCGATTAATTCTTTATCCTGATAAGAGCGGCTAATCACAATCAGCGGGGGATAGCCATTAGCAACATGAAGTGATTGTTTTACACCCTCTTCTATTTTCCACGCTGTACCTTGCTCACTAGCATAAAGTATATTTTTTGCTGGCGCATAAATAATCCCCATAACAGGAGAACCAGATTTGATCAAAGCAATATTGACGGTAAATTCACCATTCCTTTGAATAAACTCTTTTGTTCCGTCAAGTGGATCCACTAACCAATAGCACTCCCAATGACAACGCTCGTGCCAAGCCGGAGGAGCTTCTTCAGAGAGTAACGGAATGTGCGGTGTTATTCTTGCCAATCCAGTTTTAATAATTTGGTGGGCAATGAGGTCGGCTTCAGTCACCGGTGAACTATCTTTTTTATGCTTAACAGAAAGCTGTTGTCCACTTTCATAGATAGTCATAATTGCTCTACCCGCTTCTTTTGCCAAATCACATAGTTGCTCAAGCATAATATATCTCGGAAAACGGCATAGATTATTTATCGAATTAGCTTGTTTATCAACCAACTAATTCGATGAAAAGTAAAACTTAATTATATAATCTCGAGTAATTCAACTTCGAAAATCAACGTGCTAAAAGGCGGAATAGCGGCGCCAGCACCACGTTCACCATAAGCCAAATTATGCGGAATAAAAAGTTCCCATTTTGATCCGATAGGCATCAATGTCAACGCTTCAATCCAGCCAGGAATAACACCGTTAACAGGGAATTCTGCTGGTTGTTCTCGTTCTCTTGAGCAATCAAAAATCGTACCATCAATTAACCGACCAGTATAATGAACACGAACCCGATCTGCTTTAGCCGGGATCGGTCCTTCACCTTGTTTTAATATAATAAATTGTAATCCTGATTCTGTCGTCTTGACTTCTTCACGTTGCTGGTTGTTATCCAAAAACTGTTGTCCCTCTACTGCCGCCGCTTGCTGAAATTTACGCCGTTGCGCTTCCGCGCACTCATGGATCTCACGTAATGCTCTATGCAGAGCTTGAATGGGAACAACCGGCGTTTTACTATGTAATGCATCACATAAGCCCGCAAGTAAAGCTTCTGGCTGAATGCCTTCCAGGCCTGATTCTAAAAGCTGTTGACCAACTTGAAGGCCAATACCATAACTTGCCTGAGTTTCAATTGAATCAAATGCCTGATCTGTCATAACAGCACCTATTTATTAAATAATAATAAAGAATATCAGTCACAAATAAACGGGTAAATAACCGTATAAAATAAATTTAGTTAAAAATAATATTATAATTTTATATCAATTCATTAATTTTATAATACTAAAAACCGACAGATTGGCCTTTAATTTGAAAAAAAGGCTTTATTCCTAAAATAATATTTATAAATGATAATAGATTAACAGTGACAGTTGCATGAATTAAAATTATCTACAACCAGCTAAAATTTCTTTAACTGAAATAGATATACTAAAGTAAAGTTGTTAATTTTATACGATTAATTGATCGCAGCGCTGATTTAAACAGCAAAAATAGAAATAAAAACACCAGCCAATGCTGGGGTTTTTATTTGTGCTTAATAATCGGAAAGCAATTATTCAGCAATAATATTCACATTCAGTTTTGCAAATACATCACTATGCACTTGGAAATGAACTTCGTGTTCACCAACAGTACGTAATACACCATTTGGTAAGCGAACTTCGCTTTTCGCAACCTCGGCACCGGCAGCAGTGACTGCCTGAGCAATATCACGAGTCCCGATCGAACCAAACAGTTTACCTTCATCACCAGCTTTAGAAGCGATGGTTACTGTTGCTAATGAATTAATTTTCTCGGCGCGCGCTTTTGCAGTGTCCAAAACGTCGGCTAATTTAGCCTCTAATTCGGCACGACGTGCTTCAAAAAATTCAACATTCTTTTTAGTTGCAGGAACAGCTTTTTGCTGAGGAACTAAATAGTTACGAGCATAGCCCGCTTTAACATCAACTTTATCACCCAGGCTACCCAGGTTTGCTACTTTATCCAGTAGAATAATTTCCATTACCTTATCCTCTCTAAGTCGTTAATGGACCATACCAATTACTGATGACGATCAGTATATGGCAACAGAGACAGGTAACGCGCGCGCTTGATCGCACGAGCGAGCTGACGCTGGTATTTTGCTCGAGTACCAGTGATACGACTCGGTACAATTTTACCACTTTCAGTGATATAGTTTTTTAGCGTTGCGATATCTTTATAATCAATCTCTTGAACGCCTTCCGCTGTGAAACGGCAGAACTTACGACGACGGAAATAACGTGCCATTTGGCTAGTCTCCAGAATCTATCAATTCAATCTGCTCGGCGTGAAGCACTAATTTATTCAAGCCATTAGCGCCCTGATGGCTACTAATGAAACCTATAACAGTGATCCGACTACCGACCGTTATACTGTGAGTAAACTGTTGTAATTTTTGTCCGCTGGCGATGATAGTTATTCTACACCATACTTGCCGATCAAAATCGGCCTCCTGCTGCTGTGAACGATGTTCGAGCACAAACTGACAGTGAGGAATTCCAGCTGGACTGACTTTTCTTATCGGTGCATTACAGATTTTGCCTGACAGCACCAAGCGGTTAGTATTCACAACCAAAATTACTCTTCAGAATCCTCAGCTCCCTCAATTCCTTCCAGGTCTTCATCAACCAAATCACGACTGCGACGATCGTCTTTGGCTTTAACCATTGGAGAAGCTTCAGTAACCGCATGCTTAACACGCATAATCATGCTGCGGACAACGGCATCATTGAAGCGGAAGTTTGTTTCTAACTCATCAATCACTTCTTGCGGCGCTTCAACATTCATCAGAACATAGTGTGCTTTGTGCAATTTATTGATTGGATAAGCCAATTGACGGCGACCCCAGTCTTCCAAGCGATGGATTTGACCTTGCGCTTCGGTAATAGAACTACTATAACGCTCAATCATACCTGCAACTTGCTCGCTTTGGTCCGGGTGAACCATAAAAACGATTTCGTAATGACGCATGAGTTTTGCTCCTTACGGATTAATCAGCCTCCTGTCAGGGTCAACCGCATCCCATGGAGGCAAGGAACTTATTTAATTGCGGCTGAAAAATTGACGCGTAACTATACCTATCCTTTAGTTAAAACTCAAGCATTAGATTAAATCATCATCTATCCTACATTGAATTGAGGACTGTAATCTGAGCAATATTATCAATGATCTCATTTTTTTCACTGACGACGCCGTTGACGCACTGCTTCAAATAAACAAACCCCCGTCGCAACAGAAACATTTAAAGACGAAACCACTCCTGCCATTGGAATACTAATCAGCTCATCACAATGTTCCCTTGTTAATCGACGCATACCTTCACCTTCTGCCCCCATCACTAATGCAATAGCGCCGGTTAATTTACTGTCATATAGCGTATGATCGGCTTCACCTGCGGTACCAACAATCCAGATATGCTGCTGCTGCAGTTGACGTAATGTCCGCGCAAGATTGGTAACCCGAATTAATGGCATACTCTCTGCTGCGCCACAGGCAACTTTTTTAGCGGTAGCATTAAGCTGAGCAGATTTATCCTTTGGCACAATAACCGCATCAATACTGGCGGCTTCTGCACTACGTAAACAAGCACCTAGGTTATGTGGATCGGTAATACCATCCAATATAAGCAAAAAGGGTGATTGCACCTGAGAAATAATAATATCTAAATCACTTTCTTGATATTGCCGTCCAGGTTTTACCTGAGCAATAATACCCTGATGAACAGCGTTTTCTGTCTGCCGATCCATCCATTGACGATTAGCTAACTGGATAATAACGCCCAACTTTTCAAGTTGATGGATAATTGGCAATAAACGTTTATCTGCACGCCCTTTGAGTACATAAACTTGTTTTAAACGCGAAGGATCGCGTTCCAGCAGTGCTTGCACTGCATGAATACCATAAATAATTTCACTCATAAATTTATCGATTAGTTAATAACGGTTAAAGATAGTCAACCATTGCCGATGAAAAGGATCATTAATAAAAATAGCTAAGATTTTTTTTGTGCTTTTTTGAGTGCCTTTTTTACTTTCAATTTTGCAGCAATTTTTTTGCTTTTATCAGAAATTTTTTTCCCTTTCTTATCTGCTTTTTTAGCGTTCTTGCTGCCGTTCTTATTAGGTTTAACCAATACACTATTGGGGTCAAAATTTTTGTCTTGGCTGTGATTTAGTTGGCTATTAGTTGAAATTGCTTTTTTAAATTGCTTTTTGGCTTTTTCTTTTGCTGTCTTACCTGGATTTTTCGCCTTACGTAAAGTTGATATCAACGCGAAATCGATCTTGCGTTCATCCATATGTACCGCTTCAACACTAATTTCAACCTCATCACCAAGACGATAAACCATGCCCGAAGAGTCACCAATAAGTCGTTGTCCTACATTATCGTAACGATAGTAATCATTATTCAGTGAAGAGACATGCACTAGACCATCAATAAAAAGATCTTTTAAACGGACAAAAAAGCCAAAACCTGTAACACTGGTGATAATGCCAGTAAATACATTGCCAACTTGATCTTGCATAAAATCACATTTCAACCAATCAGCAACATCTCTCGTTGCTTCATCAGCCCGCCGTTCTGTCATTGAACAATGCTCACCTAATTGCAACATTTCATGGGTATCAGCATGCCAACCACCGGTTGGCGTCGAACGATGTTGATTGTTTCCATGTTGTGAAGATAAAAGATATTTAATCGAACGATGTAGGGCTAAATCAGGATAACGACGAATCGGTGAAGTGAAATGGGCATAAGATTTCAATGCTAAGCCAAAATGTCCTCTATTTTCAGGATCATAAATAGCCTGTTTCATTGAACGCAAAATCATCGTTTGCAGCAATTCATGATCCGGACGTTCAGCTACTTCGTCCATGATTTTAGCATAATCAGCCGGCTGTGGTTTCATACCCCCTGGTAATGTTAAGCCCAATTCACTAAATACCGTTCGTAAGTTTACAATGCTCTCTTGTTTGGGCCTATCATGGACACGGTACAAGCTAGGTTCTTTATTCCGCTCAACAAAACGTGCAGCAGCGATATTTGCTAAAATCATACATTCTTCAATTAATTTATGCGCATCATTCCGTTCAACCGGCTCTATCCGCTCAATGCGTTTTTCTGCATTAAAAATAAATTTTGCTTCTTCAGATTCAAAGGAGATAGCCCCTCGTTTCACACGCGCGTTATCTAACGCTTTATATAGTTGATGAAGTTGTTCTAAATGTGGCACTAGATCTTGATAATGTTGACGTAATTGTTCATCACCTTGTAAAATTTTCCAGACTTTGGTATAAGTCAACCTGGCATGGGAACGCATCACCGCTTCATAGAATTTAGATGAGGTAATTTGTCCTTGCGGCGATAACTGTATTTCACATACCATGCAAAGCCTTTCGACTTCAGGGTTTAATGAACATAATCCATTAGAAAGAATTTCAGGCAACATGGGGATCACCCGTGATGGAAAATAGACTGAGTTTCCTCGACTAACCGCTTCATTATCCAACGCCGTTTGTGGCCTTACATAATAACTAACATCTGCAATTGCGACCCATAAGCACCAACCACCGTCTTCTTTCGGCATACAATAAACTGCATCATCAAAATCCCGGGCATCTTCACCATCAATCGTGACTAAAGGTAGATGGCATAAATCTACTCGCCCTTTTTTTGCCGACGCAGGGATCTGTTCCGACAAATCAGCAACTTGTTTCTCAACTTGTGGCGGCCAACGATAAGGAATTTCATAGGTTCTTAATGCAATCTCTACCGCCATGTTAGTACCCATGCTTTCGCCTAATACTTCGACAATATTGCCTACTGCCTGAGTATGCCGTGCTGGCCGGGTTGTCATCTCAACGACAACCACATTTCCCATCCTAGCACCGTTAACCTGTTCTTTAGGGATCAAAATATCAAAAGATAGACGACTATCATCAGGGACTACATATCCCATGCCAGATTCTAAAAAATAACGTCCTACAATATGATTATTGCGTGGAACGAGTACTCGAACAATGCGAACCTCTGTACGTCCTCGCCGATCTTTGCCCAATGGTTGGACAAGCACAACATCCCCATGCAGCGCTTTTTTCATTTCTTCCAAAGAAAGGTAAAAATCCTCTTTTTGACCTTCTACACGTAAAAAACCAAAACCATCACGATGGCCAATAACAGTACCTTTGAGTAAATCAAGACGTTCAGGTAAGGCATAACATTGGCGGCGAGTAAATACCAATTGTCCATCACGTTCCATAGCACGTAAACGGCGCCGCAAGGCCTCTAACTCTTCTTCTTTGGTTAACTTTAATATTCGGGCAATTTCCTGTCGACTCACAGGCGTGGTAAATTTTGCTAATACCTCTAAGATATATTCACGACTTGCAATTGGTGAATGATATTTCTCTGCCTCTCGGTCTTTATATGGATCTTTTGCCATCATCCACCTCCGCTACCATATCGATTAATATAGCTACAAATACATTAGGTCTATTGTTTATTTTAACAGTAACTTATACAGTGGCTCGTTATTTTTTATTAGATCAGCCAGTGTATATTTATCTAATTCACTTAAAAAATGATCAATCGCTTGATTTAATATCTGTTTTAATCGACAAGCAGAAGTAATATGGCAATAATCACTACAGCAATTGACTAATGCTAGGGGCTCTAACAGACGAACAACCTCTCCAATTCGGATCTGTTCAGCTGGCTTGCCCAAATAAATACCCCCATTTTTCCCTCTCACCGCAGCAACAAGTCCAACTCGGCTTAATTGATTAATAATTTTTACCATATGGTTACGTGAGACACCGTAAACATTAGTGACTTCAGTAATATTAGTCATTTTATCCTTAGGTAATGACCCCATATAAATCAATGCTCTTAAGCCATAATCTGTAAAACTTGTTAACTGCACATCAACCTCTAGTTATAAAACAAAAATGAAAGGACACTTTTTTTACATTAATTTATTAAGTTATATCTATTATGTAAATTTTTATCCTATTAAGCAAAATTGATCAGTAATTTTGGTAACATGAATTAGTAGATATAAAAATAACGCCTGAATGTTCAGGCGTCACTCATTGAGCGATAGTATTTAGGGGTAAAATTATGCATCAAAAGGATCTTGTAATATCATTGTTTCAGCACGATCAGGCCCGGTGGAAATAATATCTATCGGGATGCCGGTTAATTCCTCAATCCGTTTAATATAATCAATTGCTGCTTTAGGTAATTGATTATATTCTTTTACCCTAAAAGTACTTTCACTCCAGCCTGGTAATGTCTCATATATTGGCTCTAAACCTTCCCATTCCTCTGCCGCTAATGGTGTTATTGTCAATTCAGTTCCATCTGGTTTGCGATATGCAATACAAAGTTTCACTTCATCTAAACCATCTAATACATCTAATTTAGTTAAACAGAAACCAGAAAGCGAATTGATTTGAACAGCTCGATTAATAGCAACAATATCTAACCAGCCGGTACGGCGGCAACGACCGGTTGTTGCACCAAATTCCTGCCCTTTTTCACGCAGGTATTCGCCCGTTTCATCGGATAATTCGGTTGGGAAAGGACCACCACCAACACGGGTAGAATAAGCTTTCAATATGCCTAAAACATAATCAATATAGCGCGGACCTAAGCCAGAGCCAGTAGCTACGCCCCCCGCCGTTGTGTTTGATGAAGTCACATAGGGATAAGTACCATGATCAATATCCAGTAATGTCCCCTGTGCCCCTTCATACATCACTAATTCACCTTTTCGATGTGCTTTATATAACAAATCAGCAACATCAACGGTCATCGCCGTCAAAATATCGGCAATAACCATAATATCATCTAATGTTTTTTGGTAATCGATTGCAGGCGCTTTATAATAATTCACTAATTGAAAATTATGGTAATCAACAATTTCTTTAAGTTTGGCTGGAAATGTTTTTTTATTAAACAAATCACCGACACGTATTCCACGGCGGGCAACTTTATCTTCATATGCAGGTCCAATGCCCCGGCCTGTCGTGCCTATCGCTTTTGCGCCGCGCGCTTTCTCACGCGCATTATCTAAAGCAACATGATAGGGCAAGATTAATGGACAAGCCGCTGAAATTTTGAGACGTTCACGCACTGGCACGCCACGCGCTTCCAACTTTTTCATTTCATCCATTAATGCATCAGGTGCTAACACTACACCATTGCCAATGACACTTATAACATTTTCACGCAGAATACCTGATGGGATAAGATGGAGTACAGTTTTTTCACCATTTACCACAAGCGTATGACCAGCATTATGGCCACCTTGATAACGAACAACATACTTAGCGCGTTCAGTTAGTAAATCGACTATTTTGCCTTTACCTTCGTCACCCCACTGAGTACCTAATACGACAACGTTTTTACCCATTTCAAAATTCACTCGATTGCTTAAAAAAGAATTCTACCATTTCAAACATTAGCTGCCAGCAATTTTTATAATACCAATACCTCTTTTCATCACAATCTTAACACATTAAAGCCCGCCTAATGCGGGCTTATCCAGAGTCATTTGGCAATCATTTTGCTTATCTTTTAAATGATCACTGTACCGCTCTTTGTTTAGTTGGTGCTCGCATGTAGCGGAAAAAATCTGTATCTGGACTTAATACCATCACATCATCACCATTTTTACTAAAACTCTTCTCGTATGCCCGCAAGCTACGAATGAAAGCATAGAAATCAGGATCTTGATTAAATGCATCAGCAAATAGCTTGGTCGCCATCGCATCACCTTCACCGCGTAATCTCAACGCAGTGCGCTCCGCTTCTGCCAATGTTTCAGTCACAGTTTTATCTGCTGCTGCACGGATCTTCACTGCCTCTTCTTGACCTTGTGAACGATGCTGACGCGCTACCGCCTCTCGTTCAGCACGCATACGCTGATATATCGCTTCCGAAACTTCACTTGGCAATTCAATACGTTTGATACGAACATCAACCACTTCAATCCCTAATGCCGCCATACTGTTTGGATTCACAACTGGCGAATTACCTTTGATCTCTTTATCAAAACGGGCTGCTGCCGAGGCAATAGCCTGATCAGCCTCTTTTGTCGCTTCAGTATCTGAACCTTTATTAAGTGCATCACGTACATCGACAGTCAAGCGCCCGCGAGAATCAGTAATAATATCTTTCACATTTAAACGGCCAAATTCTGAACGCAGGCGATCACTAAATTTACGTTTCAGTAAGGTTTCAGCTTGATAAGGATTACCGCCACCGGTCGCAACATAGTAACGACTAAAATCAGTAATTCGCCATTTTAAATAAGAATCAACCATTAAATCTTTATTTTCTCTAGTCAGATAGCGATCTGCCTGAACATCCAATGTCTGAATACGAGCATCCAACATTTTTACCGTTTCAATAAATGGTATTTTGAGATGCAAGCCTGGCTCATAAATAATAGGTTTATTATCACCATCACGTACAACCTTACCAAAGCGTAAAATGATGCCTCTTTCGGTCTGTTGAACTGTGAAAATTGACATATACAACACAACTAATGCAGCAACAATAATAACAATCACTGATTTACGCATGATTATTGTCTCCCTACACGAGCTGAATTACTGCCCCGAGCATTATCCCGCGTACCATAGCTATACGAATAAGGCGATTCAGTAGAAATATCCGATTGCTGAATAACTTTTGGTGGCGTTATTTTTTGTACATCTGCTACTTTATTTTGGTTGCTATTGCGTAGAATTTGTTCTAACGGTAACACTAACATACTATTACTCTTGTCGTTAACAATAACCTTACGCGTATTACCTAGCACTCGCTCCATTGTCTCAATATATAAACGCTCACGAGTAATTTGAGGAGCTGCTCGATATTCCGGCAACATTTTAGCAAAACTGGCCACTTCACCTTCAGCCTTGAAAACCACACTGGACTTATAAGCTGTTGCCTCTTCAATCAATTTCTGCGCATTACCTTTTGCTAATGGCAGGACTTCATTACGATAAGCTTGCGCTTCACGAATGGTCTTCTGTTCTTCTTCTCGTGCTGCAATAACATCATCAAATGCCGCTTTAACCGCTTCCGGTGGACGAGCAGCCTGGAAGTTAACATCTAATATTGTTATACCCATATTATAAGGTCTTATCGTATTTTCTAACTCTTTTTGTGTTTCATCACGGATAAAGGCGCGTTTCGTTGTCAACACCTGTTCCATTGCTGATTGACCGATAATTCCACGTACTGCGCTATCTATTGCCTGACGTAAACTGTTATCCGGGTTAGTAACATTAAATAAATATTGAGCCGGATCTGTGACTCGATACTGGACGTTCATTTCAACTTGGATAACATTTTCATCCGAAGTTAACATCATACCGCTAGTCGCTTGTTCACGTATGGTTTCAACATTAACCGGAATGACTTTTTCAATAAAATTCGGCTTCCAATTTAAACCCGGTTCAACAGTATGACTATATTTACCAAAACGGAAAACAACGCCACGATCACTCTCTTTTATCGTATAAAAACCACTTGCAGCCCAAATAATAACCATTGCTGCAATAATAATAGCGATAAAACGGCCGTTTATATTGACGCCATTTTGATTACTCGAACCATTTCTACCTTTATTATTCCCACCTAAACCACCAAGTTTGCGACTTAACTTGCGGAACAGATCATCAAGATCAACTGTTCCTTTTTTCCGATTACCTTTATTACCACTGGAGTTGCCGCTATTGCCGCTTCCCCACGGGTCGCGGTCCTGTCCGTTATTACCGGGCTGATTCCACGCCATGTTATAGCTCCATTCGTTATGATTGGTTTTTCAGGGCTAAGAGCAAATATATTTACTCTTAATTTGTTCAATCTATTGACCACATTTAATGTGTTGACTTAACAATGTACTCAAGTAAAGGTTGTTCTTGCTTACAAAGCCTTTGCCAGTCAACAATCGGCAGCTTCACTTCAAGCATGATACTGCCATCTTTATCCATTTCTTCATATTCGATTGCCTGAAGTTGATAAAACCGACTGCGCAAACGACCCGCTTCTGGCGGTAAACGCAATTCATAGTGTGCAATTTCACCAGAAAGACGTTCTGTCAGCGCCTGTAATAATAATGGAATTCCTTCACCTGTTTGGGCTGAGAGCCAGACCCGAATAGGGACATTATTCTCATTGCGATCAATACGGGGGGTAAATCCATTCAACATATCAATTTTATTCATGACTAACAGTGCTGGAATTTCATTAGCCTCAATTTCCTCTAATACACTTTCAACTGCTTGGATATTTTCTTCCATACGGTTATCCGCAGCATCGACAACATGTAATAATAAACTGGCTTCACGTGTTTCCTGCAATGTTGCTTTAAATGCCGCAACAAGATCGTGAGGAAGATGACGAATAAAACCGACAGTATCAGCCAACACTACCGCTCCAACATCATCTATATCAATACGCCGTAATGTAGGATCTAACGTCGCAAATAATTGATCTGCCGCATACACTTCAGACTTTGTCATTTGATTAAACAGACTAGACTTACCTGCATTAGTGTAACCTACCAATGATATGGTGGGAATACCCGCTTTACTTCTAGCTTGTCTACCCTGCTCTCTCTGTTTTTCAACCTTAGCCAACCGAGAAAGGATTTGCCGAATTTTACCTCGGATCAATCGACGATCCGTTTCAAGTTGAGTTTCACCAGGTCCACGCAGGCCGATCCCGCCTTTTTGT
Organism: Arsenophonus apicola; assembly: GCF_020268605.1. Lineage (NCBI taxonomy): Bacteria > Pseudomonadati > Pseudomonadota > Gammaproteobacteria > Enterobacterales > Morganellaceae > Arsenophonus > Arsenophonus apicola. Next base: position 280,112 of record NZ_CP084222.1, on the reverse strand, counting down.
CGTTCAAGATGAGTCCAGCCACGGACCAAACGGGTAGAAATATGCCTTAACTGAGCTAATTCAACTTGTAGTTTACCTTCATGGGTTCGAGCGCGCTGTGCAAATATATCTAAAATTAAACCCGTACGATCAATAACTCGACACTGACATAATCGCTCAAGATTTCTTTCCTGGGCAGGGCTTAAAGTATGATCAAAAAGAACCACATCGGCATTACTAACTTTAACCGCTGCCGCAATTTCTTCCGCTTTACCTTCGCCAACAAAATATTTAGCCTGTGGTGATTTGCGATTACCTGTGATTATCTGTACTGGCTTGATGCCCGCAGAGATGACTAATGATTCAAATTCAATGAGGTTTTCAGTATCTTTTTCATTAGAGAAAAAAACATGCACAAGAACAGCTAATTCCCCACCTTCATGTCTGTCAAACAAAAGCACAACTCCTTAGACTTAAAAAATACCAAACAGGCAAAATACAGATAAAGTTCCCTTTATCTGTATTTTTTTGTTCAGACAATTAACTGAATTATTCAGTCGCATCACTATCCTGTGGAACTGCCACATTACCTGTATTGTAATTACCTAGGCCTGTATTACCCCCTTGGTTACTATGGTGAGATACAGGACGAGAAGGTACTACAGTAGAAATAGCATGCTTATATACCATTTGGCTTACTGTGTTTTTCAGTAAAATAACAAATTGATCAAATGATTCGATTTGACCTTGTAATTTGATGCCATTGACCAAATAAATGGAAACCGGAACCCTTTCACGACGTAACGCGTTTAGGAACGGATCTTGCAAAGATTGCCCCTTAGCCATTCTCTATTTTCCTTATTTTGTTGTTTTTAACTAAGAACCTTTATGGTTCGAAAAAATTAACTACTCAAAAAATTGTGCCTTTACCATCAATTGTACATAAATAGCAAACCTATGCACTAATAAGATGCAATATTGTGTTAAGAGCTCCCTTAATATCATCGCTATCAAGTCTATGCACGTTTTTCCATCCTTTTAACCATGTAATTTGACGTTTAGCCAATTGACGTGTTGCACATATACCACGATAAACCATTTCATCATAGTTGATTTCACCAGACAAATATGACCACATCTGACGATAACCAACGGAACGAATCGCAGGTAGATCCTGATGGAGATCCCCCCTAGCATAAAGAGCACTAACTTCATCCTCAAAACCTGCATTCAACATTTGTAGAAAACGCATCTCGATACGTTGATGAAGAATTTTACGTTCTTGTGGTGAAATCGCAAACTGTAACACATTATAAGGTAATTCTGCCTCTACAATTTTAGTCAATTCTGTCAGGTTCTTTCCAGAAACTAAGAAAACCTCCAAGGCTCGAGACAAGCGCTGCGGATCATTAGGATGGATTCTAGCTGCCGATATAGGATCAACCTCTTGCAAACGTTTATGAATTGCCTTCCAACCAGATTGCTTCGCTTGCATTTCAATTTCTGCCCGAATTGTAACATCGGCTGCGGGTAAGGGTGACAACCCCTCTAGCAACGCTTTAAAATATAGCATAGTCCCTCCAACGAGTAAGGGAATACGACCTGAAGCAACAATTTTTTCCATTTCTGTTAAAGCATCACGGCGAAAATCTGCCGCAGAATAAGATTGTGAAGGATCCAAAATGTCAATTAATCGGTGTGGAGCAATTTGTTGCTCTTCCAGTGTTGGTTTCGCTGTTCCTATATCCATGCCGCGATATATTAACGCAGAATCTACACTAATTATTTCAACAGGTAATTTTTGACGCAATGCCATTGCCAATGCTGTCTTTCCCGACGCCGTTGGTCCCATTATAAAAATCGCTTGCGGTTTAGGTTGAAAAATCTGTTTACTCATGGGTTAAAGCCGTTATCAACGATTCAAAATCAATTAGTTGTAGTAATGTTTTCGGTGGTTCTTTAACTAATTCAGGGTGAACTCGCTCAAGATCCGCTAGTAACTGTACCCCTTGTGCAACCGTCCACACTTGCTTTTCATTTACTAAATGATCTGCTAACCAAACAACTAATTCCTTAACCTGACAAGAAGAATTTTGAGCAAGATATTCCAACAGCTTTGGAAATAATTCAGCCAAATTTTGCGATCTCAAGGGACAAGATACAGCCCTAATTGTTGCTTTGTTATGAGAAATATTAATGTCAAAACCTAATGTAGTTAATAATACCTTTACTCGATAAAAAGTTTCAATTTCCTTTTCTGTTAATGCAAGTTTTATTGGTATAAGTAAAGGTTGAGATTTTAATCCTTGGTCAGTAGGAATTAATTGACTTCGTTTCAAATATCGCTCAGCTTCCGCTAATGATAACAAACCTATGCCAAATGATGATTCAATAAATGCGAAATTTTTAGAATAAATCGTTAATATTTTACCAAATGTATAATTTCTATCATTTTTTTCAACAACAATCGATTTTACTGCTAATTTTTCAGTTTCTATGGGGTTTCGTTCTGGAAAAAGTGGGATTTTTTCTTGTTTACATGGCTCATTTTGCATCAATTGCTGATAAAGCTCGCCCTGTTTTTTGTTATAGATTTTTTTAGCGATTTTTCCATTGTTGTAACAAGAAAATGCCGTCGTTTCCGATGGCGAAATTTGGCTAGTTGCATTTAATTCTGTTATTGCTTGCGCTTTTTGCTCTTCTACAACTAAATGCGGTTTTGAATCATTTGAGGCGAAAAAATTTTCACCGGCAGCTAACCGATTTTGCAATCCTAAAACAGGATGAGTTTCCTGTTTTGAACTAACAGCGACTTGATTAAATTGTTTTTGGTTTTGTTGTTGGCTTAATACCGTATTCACACCCTGATAGATAAAATCATGAACTAATCTTGCTTGGTGAAAACGAACTTCCTGTTTGGCTGGATGAACATTCACATCAACCTGATGAGGATCAATTGTTAAATAAAGAACATAAGCAGCTTGCTGCTCTTCTGGCAGACGATCAGCATAGGCCTGGCGAATGGCATGATTAATTAATCGATCACGCATCATGCGACCATTAACATAACAATATTTAATTTCAGCAGTCTTACCTAAATAGGGATTAGTGATCCAGCCTTTAATTGCTAAATCACCATGTTGCCAATATAATTGCAGCGCATTTTGCATAAAAGTACTACCGCAAATAGCAGCCAGACGTCGTTCATATTGTTCTTCACCCTTTGTCGCACGATACTGGCGCACTAATTTACCATTATGGTGCAAGTTAATTGCAACATCGAAACGCGCTAAGGCGATTCTACGTACCACCTCATCAATATGGCTAAATTCGGTTTTCTCAGTACGTAAAAATTTACGGCGAGCTGGCGTATTATAAAACAGATCAAGAACTTCAACTGTTGTTCCTATTGGGTGAGCAGCCGGTTTTAACGTAACATTCATCTCACGCCCTTCAGCATAAGCTTGCCAGGCTTCTGTTTGTGTTTCGACGCGTGAAGTTAGTATTAAACGAGAAACAGAACTAATACTAGCCAGCGCTTCTCCTCTAAACCCCATACTCATAATAGCGGCAAGATCTTCTAACGTAGCTATTTTGCTAGTAGCGTGTCGCTCCAACGCTAGTGTTAAATCTTGTTTGGCTATACCACTACCATTGTCATGAATACGAATGAGTTTTGCACCACCACGCTCAATTTCAATATCAATACGACTGGCGCCAGCATCAAGACTATTTTCGACTAACTCTTTCACAACCGATGATGGACGTTCAACAACTTCACCCGCAGCAATTTGATTAGCTAACTGAGGAGAAAGAATTTGTATTGCTGACATAATGACCTCTGCGGTATTCCATCATTTTGGCGCTGCTTGTAAGGGGTGCAGGATAAAATAATTACGTAATCCTTGATGAATAGCTATTGCCAAACGTTCCTGATAATCATCAGAAACTAAAAGACGTTCTTCAGAAATATTACTAATAAAACCTGTTTCCACAAGAATAGATGGAATGTCAGGAGAACGAAGTACCCCAAGACTGGCATGCTCCGGATCATATTTATGGATATTACCAATTTTATTTAATTCTGTTAGTACTTTTACCGCGACAGCATAACCTACACGCTGGGAATTGCCAAATTGCAAATCTAAAACAGCTTGGCTAAGATATGGATCTGCACCATTAGCTAATGCATCACCTGCACCACCTAATAATTCAGATTGCTTCTCATGTTGTTCAAGCCAATTACCCAATTCACTATTCGCTCTTCGATTGGAAAGAACCCAAACAGAAGCACCTCGAGCACGATTATTAGGTGCTGCATCAGCATGAATTGAAACGAGCATATCAGCTGCTTTTTGTCGTGCCACTTCTGAACGGCCCGCTACAGAAATAAAATAATCGCCATTGCGAGTCATCACCGGCTTAAACATCGGATCCGCTTTTAAATAGTTCTCTAATTTACGCGCGATACTCATTGTTATATTTTTTTCTCGATGACCATTTTGCCCAATTGCGCCGGGATCTTTACCACCATGCCCAGCATCAATTGCCACGACAACTTGCCGGGTTCCTTTAGGTAAATTTTTATATATTGAGGGGGCTGGAGAGTAATTGGCTAACTTTTTCTCAGTTTGTGAATTAATTGCTAACGATTTATTGATTACTTCAGTTGTTGGCTGAGATATCTGAGGCTGTGATGCGCCAGCATGACTATTCTTTAAGGTAAAAACTATTTGATAATGATGATTTATTTGTTCAACTACCGCACTTGCTGTCACTGCATTTGCCAGTTCGATAACAATACGTTGATACTGACTATTCGGAGGCTGACTAGTACGAACCCCTTTAACCAAATTATTATTTATAAACTTCATTGGCAATCCAGTTACCTGATCAGATTGACGGAAATCGATAACTAAACGCTCAGGTTCATGGAGTGGAAAAAAACGGTACTCTGGATTACCTGCAGCAAAGTGTAAAGTGACTTTTGCTTCTGATAAATTATCATTGACGTGAATATTGGATAAAGTTGCAGCCTGTGCACTAGACAACAATAAGTTGTTATGTAGTATCATTGTCATTAATAAAAAAAATACATGAGTTTGCCATCTTTTTATTATATTAATCATCGAAGTCGTCATCATGATTAGTATTCCTATTACGACAATTTTTCTAATAACGTTTCCCCATATGTTGATAACGCGACAAAGCGTGCTTGTCTTGCATTATTGTCATATGATAGATAGAGTTCAAGATCAGCGCATGGTAATATCCCTTCACCTTTTTTTGGCCACTCCACTAAACATATGGCCTGCCAATCAAAATAATCACGAATACCCATAAATTCAAGCTCTTCAGGATCAGTTAAACGATATAAATCAAAATGGTAAACGGGATTAGGAGCCAATAAATACGATTCAACTAACGTATAAGTTGGACTTTTTACATGTCCTTGGTAACCTAAACCTTGCAAAAAACCACGACTAAAAGTCGTTTTCCCGGCGCCCAAATCGCCATACAAATAAAGAATAAAAGATTGCTGACAAAGATGAGCTAAACGATGCCCTAAAGCTATTGTTGCTTTTTCATTAGCAAGCAATAATATAAGTTCTTTCATAAAAATATTGCCATTTTTTGTAATTTTTTATTTAATAGTTTAACTCATAAAATATATCATAAAATACTATTACTTACCGACTATTATAGCGATATTTAATGTTATTTTTAGCAATATTACTTACATCATATGTTTATGATTTAACTAGTTAATCTTTTTCAGTTACTTACTTTTACCAATATTCTATCATTTGAAGTGAACAAATTTATATAAAAAACAAACATATGAAATTTTTGATTAATTTCAAAAAGTTAATGTTTTTTATGTAATATTGTTGCTAAATAATTAGTAGATAAAACTTCATTAAATAACATTATGAAATTTTCTTGTGTTAAACAATTAAAGTTATTTAATTGAGAGTAGCTTTTTTACATGACTAAACAGGTGCTATATATCGAAACATAAATAAATACCCGCTAGTAAAAAAATATTATATTGTTTTAGATAGTTACACCTTGAAATATATCAATAAAATAACATTTTCGTTATCAGTAAAAACATTATCAAAATAATAATAGCGTCTTGTCTGCAATATCTGGTTTTTAACATTAATATTTTCAAGAGTTAGATACTTCAATTTTACTTGTGTATAAAATAAAAATGCATTGACCATGAAAAATAATTATATAATCAACCATCAAAAAATATAAATATTTTTTACAGTATTTTCAATAGGTTAAATGATATTTATGAAGAAAAGCAACAATAGTGATAGCGATAAAAAATGTATTTGCCTGTGGATAACTCTGTGCAACAAAGCAAAGGAGACACTGCGTGCCATAACCAAAATTCAATTGTAAATGAATAAGTTATTAAAACATTTTAACTAAGAAAATGTAGCAGCTTTAGCCATAAAATTTCTAAGATTAATGTAGATAACAACATCTATTCACCTAAAATACATTTTAAATACTAAAACAATTTCCCTGCCAAGAATGACACCACATGGTTCACTTCACTGATAAAGTATATGCCGTAACACCTACTTCAAAATTGGGGGAGTGGAATTCTATGCCTAGCAGATACGATTTGCAAGTCCTATGTGCCCGATTTTTCAAATAAATTTTATCTCGACTAGCTATATAATTGTTGACTATGGAACAAGAATATGACTTCTTTTGGTAGCTAATCTCCTATTTAAAAATAGACGCTTTTTATCAGAGTGCAACAAAAAATTTTATTCTTATAATTAAATAAAATTCAAAACAGAAAAATAAAATTCACCAACAAAATAGGTATAAATGGCCACTAAACTTTGAGTGAAGAAGAAGCTGACAGAATGAAAAATATGAAAAAAAACAATAAATTATATCACAGACTTTTAAGTTGATTACGATAAAGGAGAATTTGGAGCGGGAAACGAGACTCGAACTCGCGACCCCGACCTTGGCAAGGTCGTGCTCTACCAACTGAGCTATTCCCGCATATTTATAACAACAATATTACCAATCACCATGGGTTGCGAATTATACGAAAAATTGCCGAACAGACAAGTACTTTTAGCCATAAAAAATCTATTTTTAATCTAAATGCTGATTAAAACAGCAAATCGCTCATAATCAGCATAATAATAACTCGACTTAAAGATTGATAAAGTGTTGGCGATAATAAACTAGTTCTGCAATAGATTCCCGTATATCTTCTAAAGCCTGATGGGTATTCCTTTTTGTAAAACCGGGCAATATATCAGGCTTCCAACGGCGAGCCAGCTCTTTTAGGGTACTGACATCTAAATAACGATAGTGGAAATATTTTTCCAACTCAGGCATATATTTGAATAAAAAACGTCGGTCTTGAGCAACACTATTACCACAAATAGGTGAAACGCCCCTAGGTAACCATTTTTCTAAAAAAGCTATTGTGGCTAACTCTGCTTTTTTTTCATCATATTGACTAGATTTAACTCTATCAATCAGCCCACTTTCAGTATGCGTTTTAACATTCCACTCATCCATAAGAGATAACTGTTGCGCCGATTGATGAATGGCAATCACTGGCCCTTCGGATAAAATAGTTAGATTGGAATCAGTGACGATTGTTGCGATCTCAATGATACGATCCTGTTCTGGATCTAATCCTGTCATTTCCAAATCTATCCAAATCAAATTGTTCTCTCGATTGACCATGTTATATCCTGGGTTCCATTCTAAACTGAAAGCATGCAATACTTAGTGTATGATAGCTTCTTAAAAGCACAACTATGATAACTTTTGATAATGAATGCAATCAACAAACCAATAAAACTAGTGAGGTCAGGTGGCTAAAAAGAAATTTACCAAAGGCCAACAACGCCGAATACATGCAAACCATCAAACTAAGCTAAAAAAACAATCCCAGCAAGATATTGATGATAATCAACTTGGCATTCCTCAAGACGGGTTAGTTATTAGCCGTTTTGGTCAGCATGCAGATATCGAAACAAATGAAGGTGACATTCAACGCTGCAATATTCGTCGAACAATCCATTCATTAGTCACAGGTGATCGTGTTATTTGGCGTCCTGCGCTATATCAGCAATCTGATATAAAAGTTAACGGTGTCATTGAAGCAGTCTATGAACGATCATCCATCTTGACTCGCCCCGATTACTATGACGGACTCAAGCCAATCGCGGCTAATATCGACCAAGCGATCATTGTCTCAGCCATCTTACCTCAATTATCGTTAAATATTATTGATCGTTATTTGGTTGCCTGCGAAACACTTAATATTGCACCAATTATTATTTTAAATAAAATTGACCTGCTCGATAAAGAGAACAGGAAAGAGATTAGTAAAGTAATAAAACTTTATCATAATATTGGCTATGAAGTTTTAGAGGTTTCTAGCCATACTAATGAAGGAATAGATAAACTTATTGAGCTCCTTATAGGAAAAATATCTATTTTTGTCGGGCAATCTGGTGTTGGTAAGTCTAGTTTGATAAATAACTTACTACCTAATAATGAAGAAAAAATTTTAATCAACCAAGTATCTGATAATTCAGGATTAGGTCAGCATACAACAACAACTGCGCGTCTTTACCATTTTGCTAAAGGAGGCGATCTTATCGATTCACCAGGTATTCGTGAATTTGGCTTATGGCATCTGACAAAGGAACAAATAACTAAAGGGTTTGTCGAATTTAGGCAATACTTGGGATACTGTAAATTTCGTGATTGTAAGCATTTAGATGATCCTGGATGCGCTTTGCTAGAGGCAGTAACTGCTGGAAAAATAACAAAATCACGTTTTGAAAACTATCATCGTATTTTAGCAGGCATGGAACAAATAAAACCACGTAGACCTTTTATAGATAATAAATAGTTATAAATATAACCATGGAATTCATAAAAAGCATAGGTACAATGGCTATCTTTTTTTGATTACAACCCAATAACATTAGAATCAGACTAGAGGTTAATGTGCTGGAAAAAATAAAGATTAAACTACAATATCTATTACCAAAACAAGGGCTAACACAATTAGCTGGTTGGCTGGCAGAGCAAAAAGCGGCTGGATTTACTCAGTTAATGATTAAGCTTTTTGCTAAATTTTATAAAGTTGATATGACAGAAGCAAAAGAAAGCGAATTTTCAGCTTATTCTACCTTTAATGAATTTTTTACTCGCCCATTAAAAGAAAATATTCGCCCTCTTGTTGTAGGCAACAATCAACTTGCTCTACCTGCTGATGGTGTAATAAGCCAATTAGGCTTAATTGTAGATGATCAGATCTTACAAGCTAAAGGTCATTCTTACAGTTTAGAGGCATTATTAGCCGGTAATCATCTATTGGCCGATAAATTTCGTAATGGGACGTTTGTAACTACTTACTTATCTCCACGTGATTACCATCGTGTCCATATGCCTTGCGACGGTTTACTAACTGAAATGATTTATGTTCCTGGTGATCTCTTTTCCGTTAACCAACTAACTGCAACAAACGTGCCCAATCTTTTTGCCCGCAATGAGCGTCTAATCTGTATTTTTGACACGCGCGTTGGGAAAATGGCACAAATTTTAATAGGAGCAACCATTGTCGGAAGTATAGATACTAGTTGGTGTGGCTGCGTCAATAATGAACGGGAAGGGATTATCAAACGCTGGACTTACCCAGGAAAAGATAAGACAGGTGCAGTCTATCTGAAAAAAGGCGAAGAAATGGGAAAATTCAAACTCGGCTCAACCGTTATCAATTTGTTTGAATCTAACCATATCAAACTTAATTCTGTACTAGAGCCAGAAAGCATAACTCGAGTTGGCGAATTATTAGCTGAATCAATTGATCCAAATACTGGGCAACATACTAATCCACAAAATTTAATAGATGGATCTGAATAATTTTATCTGAGGAACCCTATTGTGCGCCTGATAGTCTGCATACTATTTAGTCTCTTATTTATCACGATACCTGCATTTGCAGCGATTAATCTTGATGAAATACAGATTAAAAAAGAGATTAAACAACTTGAAGCAAATAAAAATGCCAAAAATGCAGAGATTATTCAGGCATTACAAGTTGCGCTCAATTGGTTATCAGAGGCACAAGAATCAGAGAAAAAAACCCGCGCTTATCAAGAAACCATTGATAATTTCCCCAAAATCATAAAAGAATTACAACAACAGTTTCTTATTGAAAGCAATAAAACAGTTACTATACCAACCAATATAACTATTCTGGAACTTGAGCAACGTATTGTGCAAGCGAGTAGTCAATTACTTGAGCAAGGCAGACAAATTCAGCAAGAACAGGATAGAAATCGTGAAATCAGCGACTCACTTTTAACCTTGCCTCAACAATTATTAGAGGCTCGCCGCCTGCTTTCTGACTCTATTGTAAGACTAGAATCCCTGCCTGTTCCGGTTTCTCCTTTAGCTGAAGCACAATATAACTTAGCGCAAACAGAAGTTACGGCAAGAAAGTCAAAAACCAATGAACTAGAAATAGCACAGCTTTCAGCCAATAATCGCCAAGAAATTGCACGCTTACGCATCGAGCTTTTTAAAAAACGTTATCAGCAAATCGATCAAGAGCTTCAACAACTGCGAAATCATCTAAACTTTCAACGCCAACAGAAAGCGCAACTGGCACTTAAACACACTGAAATGCTTGCTGCTCAAGGAGGAGAACTTCCCCAATTTTTAACAGAACAATTGCAACTAAATCGTAAATTATCACAACGGCTTAATGAACAAGCATACAGAATAAATGATATTGAACAAAGGCAACGCCAAACTTCCAGTGATATACTAACCGTTCGCCAAGCACTTGGCACCATTCGCGAGCAAGCCCAATGGTTAAGCGGTTCAACTACTTTGGGTGAAGCACTACGCGCTCAGTTGTACCATTTGCCTGAAATCCCAAAAAATCAGCAAATTGACAGAGAAATTGTCAACAAGCGCATTGATCGCCTGAAGTACCAAGATATGTTGGAAAATCTCAACCCCAACAATAAAGAGAACGAAGAGAAGCAAGCCGAAACAAAAAATTTCACCGTAGAACAAAAGCAAATTTATGATTCACTCATCCAAACCCGGAAAGAATTATTAAGCTCAATAATTTCTGGTTATGACAGTGAAATATTGGAATTAACCAAGCTCAACGTTGCAGCAACCCAATTAACCGATGCATTAACAGATATCAAAGATGCAACCCATCGTTATATGTTCTGGATCGCGGATACCGATCCTATAAATCTTAACTATCCGATAACGATAGTAAAAGATCTGACGCGCTTACTATCGTTAGATACACTATCTCAACTCAGCGGAGCAATTAGAGTTATCTTCGCCAGCCAGGATAGTTTGCTGTACCTGCTGGCTGCTGTTGCTATCGTCATTTTCAGCATTAGTACTCATCAGCATTATAATAATTTTCTGCTTCGCGCGAGCACACGTATCGGTAAAGTAACCCAGGATCGCTTTGCTCTAACCTTACGAACCGTATTTTGGTCTATTCTCATCGCACTTCCTTTACCTATCTTATGGTCAGCGATTGGTTACGGCCTGCAAAGCGCCTGGCAATTTCCAATGGCGACAGCTATTGGCTCTGGAGTGAGAGCGACAACACCGGTTTTATGGGTTTTTATGATTAGTGCCACTTTTGCACTGCCAAATGGATTATTTATTTCTCATTTTGGTTGGTCAGAAGAAAACGTAAAAAGAGCGATGCGTTATTATCAACTATCAGTTTTTGTCATAGTGCCGTTAATGATGGCCTTGATTACGTTTGAATATTATAATGACCGTGAATTTGCCCCAAGCTTAGGTAGATTATGCTTCTTATTACTCTGTATTGCGCTAAGTTTGATTACCCATAATCTCAAACGAGTTGGCGTGCCTCTTTATTTAGATCGCCACGGCTCGGGCGAGAATGCGATTAGTAATATATTGTGGTTATTACTGATCATCGCACCAATTTTTTCTGCGGTTGCGGCACTATTGGGTTACCTGTCAACATCGGAAGAACTTTTAGCCAGGCTAGAAACCTCTGTTGCAATCTGGTTTTTTTTACTAATTATTTATCACATTATCCGCCGCTGGATGTCTATCCAACGGCGTAAAATTGCGTTTGAAAGAGCAAAACAGCGGCGCGCTGATATTCTCGCTCAACGGGCAAAGGATGAAGGTGACAATAATAGTAATATTAATAGTAGTGGCGAAGCCTTAGTCGATATTGAAGAAAGTACAATTGACTTAGATACAATCAGTGCCCAATCTTTGGGTCTAGTGCGCTCTATTCTCACCATGATAGCGTTAGTTTCACTGATTTTAATTTGGTCTGAACTACATTCAGCATTCTCTTTTCTGGAAAATGTCCGGCTTTGGAATGTAACTACTACGGTTAATGGTGTAGATACTATTCAACCTATTACCCTCAGTTCTCTCTTTATTACTATTCTTATTATTATAATTACTACCCAGCTAATTAGAAATTTGCCGGCATTATTGGAGCTTGCCCTGTTACAACACCTTGATTTAACTCCGGGAACAGGTTATGCAATCACTACTTTGACTAAATATACTATTGCGCTTATAGGTAGCTTAGTCGCATTTTCGATGCTCGGAATTGAGTGGTCAAAACTGCAATGGTTAATTGCTGCTATGGGCGTTGGGCTAGGTTTTGGTCTACAAGAAATTTTTACTAATATCATTTCAGGTTTAATGATCTTATTTGAGAAACCAATTCGTATTGGCGATACCGTCACTATTCGTGACTTAACGGGTAGCATCACCAAAATCAACACTAGGGCAACAACCTTGACAGATTGGGATCGCAAAGAAATTATTGTTCCTAATAAGGCATTTATTACCGAGCAATTTATTAACTGGTCGTTATCCGATACCATCACTCGTATCGTTTTAACCATTCCTGCACCCACAGATGTAGATAGCGCCAAGATCAGTCAAATCTTACTAGATGCCGCTGAAAAAACACCTATGATTTTAACTAACCCAGCACCTGAGGTATATCTGGTTGATTTACAACAAGGTATTCAAATCTTTGAATTACGTATCTTTGCGGCAGAAATGGGGCATAGGATGCCAGCCCGCAATGAAGTTCATCAAAATATATTAATTGGTTTTGCTCAGCATGGCATTACACTACCATTTCCTCCCTTTCAAGCCCGAATTGATATTGCCAGTAATAATCTATTACGAAGTACAACAAAAAATACATCCAGGCGTAACCCGGCAAGAAAAGCCGGAGAATTGTAAACTGTAATGAACTTTTGCCGTTAAATAATAGGAATAAATCGCATAAAATTTGAATAAAATATATCATATTTATTTTTAATATAAATATAATATTATTTTAGAATATAACGGATCTGATATAGTGATTTGTTAATTTATTTTTAATCAATTCGGGTGGGGTATTTTTTAATATAACGTTCAGCTAATGCCTCTGCTGCCTTCATTTCTTTATCAGAAAACAATTTACCGATCTTATCATGAAATTTTTGACTTTCTTTATTACCATTACAAGCTGCGGTAGCTAACCATGCATAGGCCTTTTTATTATCTTTATTAACACCATGTCCCTCTGCATACATGACACCTAAACGATCCTGAGCTTTAGCATACCCCTGTTTAGCTGCGTGCTTGAACCAATAGACAGCTTTTTTGTAATCTTTTATCACACCGTTGCCAATACTATACATTAAACCCAAATTAAATTGTGCTAATGCATACCCACCTTTTGATGCTTGTTCAAACCAATATGCCGCTTCCGGTAAATTTCGTTTTACCCCTAATCCATGAGCATACATAGTAGCCATATTGCTTTGTGCGCGAACATGCTGTTGGATTGCTGCCCTTTGGTACCATTCGATTGCTTGATCATAATCACGCCTAACACCAAAACCATTAACATACATGGTAGCAAGCCTGAACTGCGCATCTGCATTACCTAATTCAGCAGATTTTAAATACCAAATAACAGACTGTTTGAAGTCTTGAGAAATTCCTTGTCCACGAAAATATTTTTCCCCCAATTCATACTGAGCTTTATCGCTACCTTGTTCAGCTAATTGCTGTAATTGCGTTATTACATCAGATTTTGTATTTGTTATATCAGCAGAGACTAAAGAACCATAACTCAATATTCCTAACGTAAATACCAGAATTAATTTTCTCATATCGCCAGCTCCTTTTTATAACTAACGCTTCAAAAATTATACTAAGATAATAGTTAATCTTAGTATCCCTTTATTTCGCACTGTAAAAATCAAAAATAGATTTAAGCAATTTATTTCCCATACTATAAATATAAGTCATAATAAATTTTAAAAATTCATTATTAATAAACTTATTGCTTTAATTAAAAAACGAAATCACTTTAGCAAATTAATAATAAATTATTTTGTTATTTTCTAAAGTGAATTTTCGTAACCTCAATTTCCATGGTTTGTATGTGCAGCAAATATTTAGATACCACTATAAAGTCGACGCAAATAATAGGAAACGGCTTCTTCTTCATTAGAACCAATTATTTCCATATCAGGTAAATTATCTCGCAATAATTGATGTGAGTTTTTCATAATGCAGCCTTTCCCCGCCATCGTTAACATTTCATAATCATTCATTCCATCACCAAAAGCGATACAATCCCGCAAATTATAGCCTAATAACTCAGCTACCTGCTTTAGTGCATTTCCTTTGGAAACACTACCATTCATAACCTCTAGACAACAGGGTAATGAAAAACTAACGTTGACACGATCGCCCCAACGATTTCTTATTTGTTCCTGCAATAACAGTAATTGCTGATGATCTTCACAAGTAAAATAGACTTTGCTCACATCAGTCGTCGAAAAATTATTACGCTCAAAAAGTTGATAGTGAAAAACAGACTCTTGAAAAAATGCTTTTTGTTCTGGGCTCTCCCGATTAATTAACCAAGTATTGCTAGAATAGTAGTTTGTCAGAATATTTGGATTATCAAACTCCATTAGACAGAGCTCATGAACAATATCAGGATCAACATTATGCTTTAAAATAAGCTCGCCATTAGTATTATGTACCCTAGCACCATTAGATGTGATCATATAAGCATTAATACCTAACCCATTACGGATCTGATCAACATCAATATAGTGGCGACCCGTAGCAAAAATGAAATGAATATTTTTTTCTGCTAATAATTTTAACGTTTCTTTTGTATAAAGCGGTAAAGTGTGGTCAGGAGATAGTAAAGTACCATCTAAATCTGAAGCTACAACAGAATACGTCATTGTTTTTCCTTGGTTAATCAATGTTGATCAAAAAAATCACAAATTGCATTAAGTGCCATAGCACGTAACGCGTCGTTTTCAAATAATATTTCGTGGTCTGCCCCTTCGATAATTAAAGGTAGCTTTTCCTCTCTTGCCATCTGCATTTTTTGTCGAGCGACACAAAATTTCTGAATATCCCGATTGCTAACAACCTTATCTTCACTCGCTTGTAATAGCATAAGCGGAACCTCAATTTCTCCTGCTTTTTCAATTAAGCTGGTACAAAACTGCAGGCTTTCTCCAATCCAATGATAAGTTGGACCACCAATACGTAATTCAGGATAATCGGCATAATAACGTAAATAACGCCGATAACGTTCATAACTATGGGTCAATATGTTAATAATATAGGGTAATGGCTGCCATTTACCTGTTGATACTGCATAATCATCACGGGTATTAGCGCTCGCTTCAGCACATTGAATGATAAAATTTGCCAACCAACGTGAGACCGGTAAATTAATGCCCATCATCGGAGCACATAAAACCGCGGCATTAAAAGTTAGACTATCTCTTAGCAGATAGCCACCAAGAATAGCCCCTCCCATTGAATGGGAAAGTGCATAACGACGTGAATAGTAGCGCGGTTTGATTTCAAGAGTGATAAAAGATTCAAAATCATCAATATAATCAGTAAATTTTTCGACATGTCCCTTTTGAGGATCAGCCAACATTCTGCCCGATCGGCCTTGTCCACGATGATCTATGATAAAAATATCATAACCAAGATGAAAAAAATCATAAGCAACTTCAGGATATTTTACATAACTTTCACTACGTCCGGGCAAAATAACAATCGCTTTATCATGCTGAGCCGAACAAAGTTTTACATAACGAATAGGAATATTATCGACGCCAATAAATTCCGCTTCATCACGCATCTTCCAAAAATCTAAAAGCGGACCATTAGTAAAAGCTAAAAACTGAGATTCACGTGTCAGCCAACTCGCTTTTAGCATGTTAGGCGTCATAATTACTCCTCAATTCATTCAAAACCAGCCAAATGATCGCGAATTAATGTCATGAATGCGTCTCCAAATCGCGCTAATTTTCTTTGGCCAACGCCATTAATCAACAGTAATTCATTCGGTTGAACAGGAAATCGCTCCGCCATCTCTATTAAAGTGGCATCGTTAAAAACTACAAAAGGTAAAATATTTTCTTCATTCGCAATCACTTTTCGCAATTGACGTAATTTAGCAAATAATTTTTTATCATAATGGCTTTGGTAGTTTTTATTTTGCTGATTACGGCTTTTTTTCGATAAAACTCTAGCAACAGCCAGTTGCAATGGCACCTCGCCACGCAATATCGGTCGAGCTGCTTCTGTTAATTGTAATGCTGAAAAATGGGCAATATTTTGGCTCACTAACCCCATATGAATAAGTTGTCGACAGACACTCACCCAATGCTCATGGCTCTGTTCTTTGCCTAAGCCATAAACTGGCAACTTATCATGGCCAAATTCACGGATACGTTGATGATTGGCTCCGCGCAAAATGTCAACAATATAGCCGATACCAAAACGCTGCCCTGTTCGATAAATACAAGAAAGTACTTTCTGAGCATCAATTAGGCCATCATACCGTTTCGGTGGATCTAAACAAATATCGCAGTTACCACAAGGTTGCTGCCGATTTTCACCAAAATAATTTAACAATACTAGCCGGCGACAGGTTTGCGCCTCGGCAAAAGCGCTCATAGCATTCAATTTATGACGTTCAATCTCTTGCAATTGTTCGGCAGGCTTTTCCGCTAAACAACGACGCAACCAAGATAAATCAGCAGGATCATAAAATAATATTGCCTCTGCAGCTAAGCCATCACGCCCAGCTCTGCCCGTTTCTTGATAATAAGATTCTATATTACGGGCAATATCAAAATGGACGACAAAACGGACATTAGATTTATTAATTCCCATACCAAATGCTACCGTTGCCACCACCACTTGCAAGTCATCTTTTTGAAAAGCATCCTGTACTTTGACCCGTTGTGTATTATCAAGACCAGCATGATAAGCCGCCGCACTTAAGCCGCGTTTATGCAATCGCTCAGCGGTCTCTTCAGCTTTACTGCGACTATTGCAATAAACAATACCACTGTTACCCTTTTGTCCTTTGATAAAAAACCAAAGCTGATCAAAAGGCCTATATTTTTCTACTAAAGTATAACGAATATTAGGTCGATCGAAGCTGCTAATATGGACTAGTGGTTTACACAGTTCAAGCCCATGAATAATATCATTACGCGTTGTTTGATCCGCCGTGGCTGTTAAGGCAATAACTGGTAACTGCGGAAAACGACGCCGCAATTGCCCTAATGCTCGATATTCAGGACGAAAATCATGTCCCCACTGAGAAATACAATGGGCTTCATCCACAGCCAATAAAACCGGATTTAATTTCGCCAATTGATCAAGAAAATTATCCATAACCAACCGTTCTGGGGCAATATAAAGTAATTTTATTTCACCTTGACGACAATGCTCGATTACCTGCTTTTGCTGTTGCCCAGTTTGGCTTGAATTAAGATAACTGGCTTCAATACCATACTGAGAAAGCTGATCAACTTGATCTTTCATTAATGAAATTAGGGGGGAGACCACTATTGTTAAGCCGGGTAAAATTAAAGCGGGTATTTGATAACAGAGAGATTTTCCTCCTCCGGTTGGCATGACGACCAAACAATCCTGCTTTGTAAGTATAGTATTAATAATTTGTTCTTGGCCTGGCCTAAATTGCTGATAACCAAAAATCTGCTGCAATACTTGCCGAGCCAGGGATGTAATATTGATAATTTCCGCAGTAGACACTGGTATCCTTAATAAACGTGACTAATCAATTTTGATAAAAAGCGGTAAATAAATATATGCTACCTGACTCTGATAAGAATTACAGCATCTCATTAGTTTCCGCTAAAAAAATAAAACGTTAGAAAAAAAAGCTCACTCCGTGCTAACTAACCATTTATTTTTGCCAGTTTATGAAACAAATCATAGAAAAACCGTCAATCTTTGCATAGTATCAACCAGTAATTAACATAATAGCTAATAATAAGAGAATATTTATGAATACGCCTGCCTTTACATTAGACGAAGCACAGAAACTTATCATTGCAAAATTTATTCATGAGATGCCATTCAACCAATTATTAGGTCTTGAGGTGCTATCCTTTGATAAAACCCAGATCAAATTGGTTTTTAACCACAAACCAGGATTGATAGGAAACTTTGAACAGCAGATCTTACATGGTGGTGTCATCGCTTCAGTGTTAGATGTCGCTAGCGGCTTAGTTTGCATTGGTAATGTATTAAATCGAATGACTTCATTTTCAAAAGAAGTGCTCAAAAAACGCTTATCAACCATTGGCACCATCGATTTAAATATTAATTACTTGCATCCAGGCCGTGGTAAAAAATTTATTGCAAGTGGAAAAATCATTCGCACCGGTAATAAGATCTCCGTTGCCCGAGCCGAATTACATAATGAAGAGAATCAACATATTGCAACTGGCATAGCCACTTACTTAGTGGGTTAAAATAACCAGGCTAACAAACCATAAAATCTATTTTAAATAAACACCTTATGAAGTTTAAGTTATCAAGTTGGCCTTACATTGTACTCAAGTTTTCTTTAATCATCTGATAAATTCAGAGCCAATTCTTACGTTTAAAATAAAGATAGGGTGCCAACCCGGCGATAATCATTAATATTATTGCTGCCGGATAGCCAAAACGCCATCCTAATTCTGGCATAAATTCAAAATTCATACCGTAACTGGACGCCACCAGTGTTGGCGGTAAAAAAACCACAGAAACAACAGAGAAAATTTTAATAATACGACTCTGTTCAATATTAATAAAACCCATCGCCGCTTGCATAAGGAAGTTTACTTTTTGAAATAGCGATTCATTATGGGGTAACAGTGATTCAATATCACGTAAAATATCTCTTGCCTGCTCTAACTGACCTGCCGGCAATCTTGCACGGCGGATCAAAAAATTTAATGCTCGTTGACTATCCATCAAACATAACCGCACTTTCCAGCCAATATCTTCTTGTTCTGCTAAATTAGAAAGCGCGCTATCAAGTTCATCTCCTTGTTTACCTTCCAGAATAATTCGGCTTAACGATTCTAATACGCTATAAATATTTTCTATTACATCAGCAAGTTGTTCAATTTTGGTTTCAAATAAATCTAAAAATAACTCATAAGCATTAGCATCGATCAGCTTTTGACTTCTTGAACGCATACGATACAAACGAAAAGCCGGCAGATCACGCTCCCGTAATGTATATAAGCGACCATCACGAAATGTGAAAGCAACCGTCGAATTACTAACATGTTCATCGCTATCTTGATAATAAAAAAATGAATGAATATGTAAACCATCTTCATCCTCAAAAAAGCGCGCCGATGCTTCAATATCGGTTAGTTCAGATGGGGTTACTAATAATTGTTTCAATTCAGTTTGCACAGTTTGCCGCTCTTTCTCATCAGGCTCCATTAAATCCACCCATACAGCATCTGTCAGTTTTTCACCTTCATCAAGTTCAAGACGAGACAAACGATGGTTGTCTAATTTAAATGCCAGCAGCATATTATGGTGCCTCCTTTAGAACCCCAAAGAGAATTAATTAATAACAAAATGCTTCCTCTTTCAAACAATAATCTGTTCCGTTATTGCAACTCTAATTTGGCGTAAGCGGCAACCAGCCATTTGATCCCTTCGCCCTGAAAAGCTATCTGCAAGCGGCAACGCTCACCATCCCCTTCCAAATTAATAATAGTTCCTTCACCAAACTTAGGATGACGAACCCGTTGGCCTAATGCATATCCACTATCATTTCGATTAATAGGAGTACCAAGTCGTTGATGACTAATAGGGCGTGAAACTGTTGCACGTAAACGAACTTCTTCAATACATTCTGTGGGTAATTCAGCAATAAAACGTGAAGGACGATGGTAAACTTCTTTACCATATAATCGACGGCTTTCCGCATAAGTCAGCGTCAATTTTTCCATCGCTCGTGTCAATCCAACATAAGCTAAGCGCCGTTCTTCTGCCAGCCGTCCACTCTCTTCCACACTCATCTGGCTTGGAAACATACCTTCTTCCATACCAACAATAAAGACTAGTGGAAACTCTAGGCCTTTTGCCGAATGTAGTGTCATTAACTGAACGGCATTCTGATGTAGTGACGCCTGTCCTTCACCCGATTCCAATGCAGCATGAGACAAAAATGCTTGCAGTGGCATGAGATCTTGATCTTCTTCTTGATAACTAAATTGGCGAGTAGCAGTGACTAACTCCTCAAGGTTTTCAATACGCGCTTGCGCTTTTTCGCCTTTTTCCTGTTCGTACATTGCGCGCAAGCCTGAATCGCGGATCACACGATCTGTTTGAACATGTAATGGCATATCCATCGTTTCTTTAGCCAATGCATCAATTAACTCAAGAAACCGTTCAATCGCCCCGGCCGCCCGGCCGCCAAGAACTTTTTCTCTTAATAAATATTCACAACTTTCCCAAAGCGTGAGTTGTTTTTCGCGTGCTACCTGACGAACAGTGTCTAATGTTCGTTCTCCTATGCCACGAGTGGGTGTATTAACCACTCGTTCAAATGATGCATCATCATTGCGATTGGCAACCAAACGTAAATAAGAGAGTGCGTCTTTAATTTCTTGCCGCTCAAAAAAGCGTTGGCCGCCATAAATTCGATAAGGCATTGAAGACTGCAACAAGGCTTCTTCAATTACACGTGATTGGGCATTGCTACGATAAAGAATTGCGCACTGTTTCAAAGCGCCACCTTTCTCATGCCATTGCTTAATGCGACTAACAACATAACGCGCTTCATCTAACTCATTAAAGCCACAATAAAGCGAGATAGGTTCACCATCAGCCCCTTCTGTCCATAGATTTTTTCCTAACCGGTTATTATTGTTAGCAATCAGTGCATTAGCCGACTTCAAGATATTGTTAGTCGAACGATAATTTTGTTCAAGCCGGATAGTTTCCGCAGCTGGAAAATCTTGTAAGAAACGTTGAATATTTTCTACTTGTGCACCACGCCAACCATAAATTGACTGATCATCATCACCCACAATCATCACCTTACCGGTATTACCCGCTAAAATATGTATCCAGGCATACTGGATACTATTAGTATCTTGAAATTCATCAACCAGAATATTGGTAAAACGATCACGATAATGTTGTAGTATATGCGGTTTATTCAGCCACAACTCATGGGCACGCAATAAAAGTTCAGCAAAATCTACTAATCCTGCCCGATCACAGGCTTCTTGATAAGCCTGATAAACTCGCAGCCAAGTCGCTTCTGTTGGATTGCCATAACTTTCGATATGCTGTGGCCGCAAGCCTTCATCTTTTTTTGCATTGATATACCACATAGCCTGACGTGGTGGCCACTTACTTTCATCTAGATTGAGGGCTTTGATAATTCTACGTAATAAGCGATATTGATCATCACTATCTAAAATTTGGAAATCTTGCGGTAAATTGGCATCCAAATAGTGCGCTCGCAGCAGACGATGCGCTAGGCCATGAAAAGTTCCTACCCACATACCGCCTTGATCACTACCTAATAATGCATTAATACGATGACGCATCTCAGCCGCCGCTTTATTAGTAAACGTCACCGCCATAATAGAGAAAGGTGAAACCTTATCAACCGCCAGTAACCAAGCTATTCGATGAACTAGTACCCGTGTTTTACCACTACCAGCGCCGGCAAGTATTAGCATATTGGTTCTAGGTGCGGCAACGGCTTCGCGTTGCTTATCATTTAAGTTTTCAAGTAAATATGAGGCGTTCATGGTTACCATTAAATTAAGAGAGCAGTCAATAAATCACTACTGTGTTTTTAACCAGATAAGAAGATTATATCAGCGTAATGAGTGAAGCCAAACCGGTTATCTCAACATGAGGCAATATGTCATACTCATGGGCAGTTTGTAAGTTGCTATTGTTAATATTGATCCAACAAGCTTGCATGCCACTTTGTAAAGCACCTTGAATATCTGTAGTTAAATCATCTCCTACATGCAAAATTTTATCCAATACAATATTAAATTTCTGCGCAGCAAGATAATACATATCACTATACGGCTTAGCGCGTCCATCTGGCCCCGCTTTTAATACAAATTGAAAATAATCGCCTAATCCGCAAGCATAAGGATCTGCATTGCCATTAGTAATGACCGCTAATGGGACTTTTTCGGCTAGGGTAGATAAGGTTTGGTGGGTTAATTCGGGGATGACGATTTGACTACGCCAATAAGAAAAGTGTGCCATTATATCGTCAGCACCACCAGCAGATCTTGCTCGATCGTAACCATAATCACAGAGTAATGCTTTCACTGCTAACCAGCGCCACTGTGTGACATCATGATAAATTTCAGGATACTGATTAACAATTAACGTTTGATAGTTTTTTAAATCGGCACATTGAAGCTTACTAAAGCGATGGTCATAACAACGAATAAAATTTAACAGCTCCTGTTCAGTTTTATCTATAACGGGGCGATTATCATATAGTGTATCATCCAAATCAAAAGTAATTGCCGCAATAGGGGCTAATTGCCGATAAAAGCGCATTCAAGGTTTCTCCCTTTTTGCCCTTGGATGAGCAACATCATAAACCTTGGCTAAATGCTGAAAATCTAAATGAGTATAAACTTGAGTAGTGGATAGATTAGCATGTCCTAGTAACTCTTGAACTGCCCTCAAATCTCCGCTTGATTCCAAGATATGAGTGGCAAAAGAGTGACGAAGTTTGTGAGGATGAATATGACTTCTAACCCCCTGACGAATTCCCCATAACGCAAAACGCTTTTGTACATTACGAGCGGAAATCCGTTTGCCTCTTTGTATTGAGATAAAAACCGCATCGTCTTGCTTAACATATTGCTGACGCATCTCAAGCCAACGAACTAACCATTCTACAGCTATACGTCCTAATGGTACTTTGCGCTCTTTACTGCCTTTTCCCATAACCCGAACTTCACCACTTTGTAAATCCAGATGTTGGCAATTCAAATTAACTAGCTCAGATAAACGTAATCCTGCACCATACATCACTTCCAACATGGTTCTATCACGTACGGATAGAGGATCCGCTAAATCTATATTTAGCAATTGATTAACTTCATCTACATCGATATTTTTAGGTAAATGCCGTTTATTTTTTGGCGTTTTGACTGTCTTAGCTGGATTAGCGGTTATTATGCCCTGCCCAACTAACCAATCTAAAAAACTTCTTAATGACGAAAGACGTAAAGCAAGACTCGCTGCCTGCAATCCTTGTCGACGACTCTTTGCAACCATCATACGAACATGTGATATCTCTAATTGTGTCCAATCGTTGATATTCATATCTAGAGCCATATCCACTAATACGGCTAACTGACGTTGATAATTAATAATCGTCACTGGGATTAGCTGCCGTTCCACATGTAAGTAACGTAAAAAACCGTCAATTCGTTGCTGCAAGCTTTGCCGTGTTGCATTCATGCCCGTGTTACCCAACGCAAAAGCAAATCGGGTAATAATTTGGCTAAATGGTCTAGCATGGTCGTTCCCATACCTTTTTGATAATGTTGAATATCACGACTAGTAAAGATCACCATCCCTAAATTACCATAAAGTCCTAATAAAGAAACAGCCACCGAGCCTACATGTTCTGCATCTGGCATTAATAACATTATTTCCGGATTATTTAACGTACCAAGATAGTGATTTTTTTCACCAAATCGCTGAATACGGACAGGCTCAAAAGCTTGACGTGAAATCATAACCTTTTGTGCATCCATCGGTACACCTAGTTGCCAACAATCACTAAACAAGCGAATATAAGCACCACTCAAACCAAAACTTCTTGACCAGGCATATAAACGTTGTTGAAAATCGGCAAAATCATCTGCCGTTGATAGCTGAATAACTAATTTTAACAGTCGATTAAAGAGTATTTCATTATTGCGAGCCTGCTCAACTAATAGTTGCATATCTTGTTCTAGATTTTGGATATAAACTCGTTGACGCTTCATAGACCATTCAACTAATGAAACCGCATGATGAACAGGATGAGGAACCCGTATCTGTTCAACAGCAGCGGCATTGCGAATAAAAAAATGAGGATTGCTTTTCAGATATTCCACGACAGTCTGATCATCTAGCACCGGTTGAGGATCAAATGCTGCTTCTTTTTTATCCATAATAAAAGACCTTTTAACCAGACAAAACCTAGAAATGAATAACACCATCATAAACATGTGTCGCTGGGCCAGTCATAAATAGAGGATGACCCAATCCATTCCAACGAATTTTTAGCATGCCACCAGGTAAATCCACACGGACATTTTTTCTTAATAAACCTTGCTGAATACCGATAGCAACAGCAGCACAGGCACCACTTCCACAAGCCTGTGTCTCTCCAACACCACGCTCATATACACGTAATCGAATGTGTTCATGATCAATAACCTGCATAAATCCTATATTAGCCCGCTCAGGGAAACGTTCATGTTTTTCAAGTATCTGTCCCAATAAAGCCACGTCAGCCGTGTCAATATCCTCGACCTGTAATACACAATGAGGGTTGCCGATAGAAACGACTCCACACAATATTGTTTGTTGTTGAGTTCTAATTATATAAGTTTTCTCAGCTTTTTGCGCTTTAAAAGGTACTTTATTTGGCTCAAACTCTGGAACTCCCATATTGACACAAACATCTTCATTTTCTGCTACCGATAATGTCAATCTACCAGATTGAGTACTTACCTTGATATCGCGTTTATTTGTCAGTTTTTTAAGACGAACAAAACGGGCAAAACAGCGAGCACCATTACCACATTGAGCTACTTCACTACCATCGGCATTAAAAATACGATAATGAAAGTCAAGATCAGGATCATAAGGTGCTTCAACCACTAAAAGCTGATCAAATCCAATCCCTGTATGTCGATCTGATAAACGACAAATAAGCTCAGGAGAAAAATAAACATTTTGGGTGACGGCATCTACCACCATAAAATCGTTACCCAAACCATGCATTTTGGAGAATTGCATTTTCTACTCCATCATAATCAATTGGCTATCTTTTTATTTATTCATCTATTTGCGAGGTGTTTCTGTCTATGTCGATTGATGTTCTGTTTCTTTAGACGATATCGTGCTTTCAGTCTTTTGCTCCGCTGTTGCTTTTGCTGGAAAATAGAGTGGTCCTTTCAAACCACAGGCAGAAAGTAGGGTTAATAATATCGATGTCACAAATAGCCAAATTAATTTTTTCATTATGTTAAAGCCTGCATTCTTAAATCATTATCTTTTATAATCTATAATCGCAGTTAGGCGCAGAAAAGCAAATAGGAAATTGACGATGACAGACACTGAATTTCATCAACTGGTTGATAAATTGATGGATAGAATAGAAGAACAAATTGATCAATATGATGGTAATAATGATATTGATTGCGAAATACATAGCGGTATTATGACGCTAACCTTCGAAAATGATAGTAAAATTATTATCAACCGCCAAGAACCACTCCATCAAATATGGCTAGCTACTCGCTCTGGTGGTTACCACTTTAACTATAAAACAGACAATTGGTATTGTGCTCGCAGCAATAAAAATTTTATCCAAATATTAGCCTATGCGATTAGTGAGCAAAGCGTAGAACCATTTTTATTTGATCTCTAACTACTAAAATAAACAAATATCATTCTTTATCATTAATGGATATAAAAACTAACGCCCGACTCTTCACGACAGACATTCTCATTGAATTGTGAATTAGAAAATGAGCCAGTCAAATAAGGAATGACTTGATTTTTATCTTCTACTTTTATTATCTGATAAAATTGCGGTAAATTAAAATTGACCAAATTAGCGCGGTAGGTAGAACGATAATGGGAAGATGAGTAAAAACGGCTTACATCCCTAACAAGTTCTTCTTTGTTTCCTTCACAATGTGAATAAATTTCCACCCGATTTTTTTCATCTAAAATATAGATATTAAAACCATGATTTTCTTCTGTATCTTCAAAAAAGAATTGTACAATCCCTTCACTAGCATAACCATCAACAACTAACGGTAAATGATAAGTTTCTTTGACATCCAATTTTATCGGTAAGCCATGTAATTTATTATTAGAAATTGCACCATAAAATTCGACGGCATTTTCCAATTTCTGCACTGAGACATTCAATCTCTCGAAAAATAATCCCCAGGTTTGACCTGCAATACGTAATGCCTTGAAACGCCCTGAATCACTACAACTACTTGATAGGCGGAGTTCAATACATTCTGAAACCAGCTGTTGAACACGTGTACCAATCAACCCTCTCATATGTTGGCTATAACAAAAAACTTCAACCACATCTGGTAGCTCAGCGTCTTGATGCATTTTACCCAAAATCGTTTTTAATGCTTCTAACATAGATTGCTCACCGGAGAAATGCAGTGTTCTCACCTCATTCCAAGAGTTGCGATACAGTAGATCAATACTGCTGACTAAGCATTGCGGAGGATCACCAAAACTCAATATGTCTAATTTACGTAAATCAAAATGAATTATTTGATCAGAAAAAACTGCTGTCGGATCTTTCTCTAAATTAACAATAATGGCTAAATGGCGAATTTCACAAGGACTATATAAAGCTTTTGGTGTGGGTGCCAGTAAACGAAGAGGAAAATTGGTGGTTATATCATTAACAAATTGATGTAATTTATTTTCATCACATTGTGATCCACCGTTATGAATATAAATATGAGATTGCTCTGTCAATAAACCATTAAAGTAAGTCCATGCCACTAATTTACTAAGATAACGGTTATATTCTAACGGTTGATGTCCAATGATAGAATCTATCGTTGGCGCCTTATTATATAAGTACCAACCACTGCGATTCGCGCGTCCGGCAGGAACATAAATAAAAGTGAGATGACTTTCAGATAGATCTGGCGAAATTTGCGGATTAACCAAAGTGACTTTGCCTGGTAATACTTCAAAGGCTGCATACAACTTGCGCGTCAACACTCCAATATCTTGTGGACTTGCACTAACTCGTAAATTATTACGACGAGCAAAGCGAATAAGATTACGATAACTTTGCATCATGGTATCAAGTAACTCATTATGCGCATCTCGAACCTGCTCTATTTTCCAATAATTACGCTTGTCGAGGATATCTAATCGCTCCTTACTCCATTCCCATGAAGTAACAAGCTGTGATAACACATGCCTTCGCCAACTACGACTCGCAGAATTATTGTTTTCACCCGACAATTTTTCACAAACTTTGAGGTAAAAACAGCGACGAATTAAATCAAGACGCTTAAAATCACCGATTTCCATCAAGTAACGCGTAACTCGTTGTAACATTAAACAATAGGCATCTAAGCCATAAGAAACAATTTCTCCTGCATGTAAATGTTTCTTAAATTCCATTGCTAGCAACATACCACGCGGATAATCCCAGGAATAAGCTTCAAGTAAAATACTTTTCAACACAGCTTTATAAGGTGAGTCAACACTTTTATACAGTTGCCATAAACTAGCACCAAAATATTCTTCAGCCGATAATTCACCTAAGCCACCTAAATCTAACCATTCATTTGGGGTTAGGACTCCTCGAGCATACAACAATAAAACATATTCATCGTAATTAGTTTCTTCTTCTGCGGGAACCATCATCCATAGTAAACGTTTCCCAGCCATACGAACCGCTGTACGATAAAATTCATCCAATAGCAATATATGTTGGGTCGTTCCGCAATCTTCGCCACTTAGACTACCACTTGTAGGGTGGCGAAAACGATTTTCATCAATTAAAAAGAAAGTAACATCTATACCAAGTGAGGATGCCCATTGTTCAATTAATGTACATTTCTTTTGTAAAAGCTGTCTTTCTTCTTGATCTAACCATGATTGATGACATACCCAAATATCCAAATCAGAAATATCACTTTGCCCGATTGATGATGTACTTCCCATGGAATAGATACCTGTAATAGGTAATTCCCCATTGGTTTGCTGTGAGGATAGTTCACAAAAGAGATATGCCTCAAACTGCTTTAACCAATTAATTTGTTGAGCATCAGGCGCAAAAAAACAGACACCAGCAGGTACATTACCTTCAATATAACCAGGTAAGATGGGATGATGATAATTTAATAAAACTGGCAGCAATCCATATACATGCTTGAACGCTTCATTCATAGAAGATGATGCTCGTTCCAGTCGTAATTGATTGATCGCATCCAATCTTTGCTTCAGTGTCTCAATATAAAGATACAAAAGTTTTGCCTGAATTAAACTTTAAAAAATGAATAACCTTAACTCAGCCATTGGTTCCTTTATTATTAGGGAACAATAACAGCGATAAGCTTTTTGAATAGGTTGCTAAAAACGTGATCAATTTAACATTTTGTACCAAAAGCGTAAAGTACATTACCTCTACATTAACTGTTTATTTTTCACACTAAATGCTTTCCATTCTTTTACATAAAAAATCTTTTTCGTTTCTAAGAATTTCAAATAGATGATCTGTATAAAAAAAGAAGACAATTAGTTAAATTTTCTTATTAAATTTTTTATAATTGTTTTCAATAATAAATATTCAAATAAATATAAAAATTTTAATTAAACATATATTTATTTGCTTCCATTCAATAACAAAAAATCATTTTGCCGCTATTGTAACCCTCCTTCTTTCTGTCTACAAGCTGTGCTATACATTAGCTATATTTATTAAGCAAACAGCTTTAACTGGAAAAAAACTTACCAAAATGTTAAAACTGGCTACCTTTCCTTTATAATTCACTCATAATCTAACTACCTAAGAAAAATAAAAACATGTCAATACAAACACTGCGTATCGCAACAAGGAAAAGTCCATTAGCAATGTGGCAAGCGATTTACGTAAAAACACAACTAGAAAAACATCATCCAACACTAACGATCGAACTTATTCCCATGAGTACTCAAGGTGATATTCTACTTGATACCCCTCTGGCTAAAATTGGTGGCAAAGGGCTTTTTGTCAAAGAATTAGAAAACGCACTACTAGAAAATCGGGCTGATATTGCTGTTCATTCCATAAAAGATATCCCCGCTACTTTCCCTAATAACTTAGGATTAATAGCTATTTGCCAGCGAGGAGATCCTCGTGATGCTTTTGTATCCAATCAGTATGATTCCCTTGATGCGTTGCCAGTTGGCAGTATTATAGGAACATCAAGCCTGCGACGCCAATGCCAACTACGTCATATTTATCCCCATTTAGTTATTCAAGATCTGCGTGGTAATGTTGGAACACGGCTAAGTAAATTAGACAATGGTGAATACGATGGTATTATTCTCGCTGTGGCTGGTCTAAAACGTCTTAATTTAGAAACACGTATACGTATGCCTCTGCCACCTGAGCACTCTTTACCTGCCGTTGGGCAAGGCGCTATTGGTATAGAATGCCGCCTTGATGACTACCACACACAACAATTTCTAGCGCCGTTACATCATCATGATACTGCTATCTGTATTCAAGCAGAACGAACCGTCAATAATCGATTGCAAGGTGGCTGCCAACTCCCAATAGGTAGCTATGCTATTTGGCAAAATAAACAAATTTGGCTTAGAGCACTGGTTGGTACGCCCGATGGAAGTCAAATTATTCGTGCAGAAAGATATTTTAAACCAGAAGATGCTCAACAAGCGAGCATTGAACTGGCAGAAGAGTTACTCAATAATGGCGCCAAACAAATTCTTAACAAAATTTTCCCAGGAGCATTTTCTCGATGAGTATATTGGTCACCAGACCAAACCCCAGCGGTGAAACACTTGTTCGGCTTATTAAGTCAGTAGGAAAAATGGCCTTTCATGCCCCACTAATTGAAATTATGCCAGGTAATGAACTGAATCTTCTGCCGAGTAAATTAGCCAGCCTAACTAACGGTGATCGGGTTTTTTTTCTATCACCAAACGCGGTATGGCATGCTAATTCAGCGCTTCATTTAACAGGACGAAAATGGCCTGATACGCTATCCTATTATGGTATAGGGGACTCAACAGCATTAGCTTTTCACCAATTAACTAATTTGCCTATTCATTCATCTCATAAAGGTGAAACTAGTGAAACATTACTTGAATTACCTGGTTTACAATCACTTCTAGGCAAAAAATCTTTGTTATTGCGAGGTAATGGTGGACGTGAACTACTCGCCGCAACATTAAAATCGCGCGGAAGCCATATTGATTATTGTGAGTGTTATCAACGTCAACCAATAAAATATGATCGACAAACTTTCCAGTTACAATGGCAACAGGCAAATATTAGTACAATAATTGTTACCAGTGGCGAAATGTTGCATTTATTATTTAACTTAATTATGGATGATGTTAAACCTTGGTTGCTTTCTCGCCATTTAATTGTTGTCAGTGAACGTTTGGCTAGTACTGCTTACCAATTTGGATGGCAATCAGTAAAAGTAGCCAAAAGTGCTAATAATGATGCTTTAATTCAGGCATTAATGTAAACCGATATTGAGATATTAATTATGACGGAACAGAATAAACCGAATGAGGCAAATGAAAACACATCAAATGCCTCAAAAACAGCAACGCAATCTACAGCCAAAAATGGTGTCTCTGATAAACAAAAGCGTTCTGGTCTGTTTGGTAGTATAATTACTCTCGTACTTATTATCATACTGGGTGGTGGTTTCTATTATTATCTTAATCTTAAACATCAACAAGTCGTCAATGAAAGTAGTGAACTGCAACAACAAATAAGTGAACTACTACGTCAACAAGAAACAGAAAAACAGCAAATTAACCAATTGGTTGAATCTCAGCGTATTACCCAGTTAGATAAAAAAGAATATGAGCAGCAACTTGAACAGCGGATCGAAGAATTACAAGCACAAATCACCACACTTTCAAGTACAGATGTAAAACGCTGGCTACTGGCCCAAGCTGATTTCTTAGCCAAAATGGCCGGCCGTAAACTTTGGAATGATAATGATCCCGTTACGGCAATTGCTTTATTGAAAAGTGCTGATGCAAGCCTGGCTGAAATGAATGATCCTAATTTAATTGAGATCCGAAAAACAATTAATAGTGATATTAGTGTGCTATCAGCCATTAGCCAAATTGATTATGAGGGAATTATTTTAAAACTTAATCAACTTAGCAGTGATATTGATAATTTACGTATAAATGATAGTGCCCCAGATGGCAAACCCATGGATGAAGATAGTACAGAACTTTCCAATAATATTGCTGATTGGAAACAAAATCTTAGTCAAAGTTGGAAAAATTTTAGTAAAAATTTTATTACCATTCGTCGTAGAGATTCTCATGAGACCCCTTTACTTGCACCTAATCAGGATATTTACCTACGCGCCAATATTCGAGCTCAGCTACTGATTGCCGCCCAAGCGGTACCTCGCTATCAAGAGCAAATTTATAAACAATCTTTAGAGCAAGTTTCAACTTGGATCCGGATCTACTTCAATACCAACGATGCGGCAACAAAAGCCTTCCTTACCGAAGTCGATAAGCTAATTGAACAATCCATTACAATGGATATTCCCAGTGAATTAAAAAGTTTATTATTGCTCGATAAAGCGTTACAAAAACGTATTCAAGGACAAATCCCTTCTTCTGCAACACCCATACCGCAAAAAAATCAACCAACTAATGAAAAGAAAACAAATAATGACATAAAAATAGCGCCACCTACACCAACAGAAGAGGCGGTGAAGCCAAGCAATAAAACCGCGCAGGAGAGAGCTGCATGATAAAAGTACTGATCCTTTTTATTGTACTGATTGCTGGCATCATTATTGGTCCCAATGTCGCAGGCCATCAAGGCTATGTCCTTATCCAAACCAACAACTACGATATTGAAACCAGTGTAACCGGTTTAGTCATCTGTTTTATTATTTTACAATTTATCTTCTGTTTTCTTGGCTGGTGCTATCGTCGTATTCGCGGCACGACATCATTTACCCATAATTGGTTAAAAGGCCGTAAATATCATAAAGCGCATAGTCAAACGCAAAAAGCATTACTAAAATTAGCAGAAGGTGATTTTTCACAAGTTGAAAAATTACTGACACGCCATGCTGACTATGCCGAACAACCGGTTGTTAACTATCTACTGGCAGCTGAAGCCGCTCAACAGCGCGGAGATGAATATCGTACCAATCAATATCTTGAGCGCGCAGCAGAAGTCGCCGGTAACCATCAACTTCCTGTTGATATTACGCGTGTGCGTATACAACTGGCCGAAAATAAAATTTATGCCGCACGTCACGGTGTTGACAAGTTACTGGATCAGGCTCCGCGCCACCCTGAAGTTTTAAGAATGGCAGAACAAGCTTATCGGCGTTGCGGGGCTTATCAAGCGCTTATTGAACTTTTGCCCATTATGCAAAAAGAAAAGTTATATAGTGCAGAAGAAATCGATAAATTACGCAAAGACGCTTATAAAGGTTTGATTAATCAATATACGGCTGAAGGTGGCAGCGAAAATCTAAAAGATTGGTGGCGGTCTCAAGGACGTAAAATACGTCATGATCCGGTACTACAATCGATCGTTGCTGCTCGTCTTATTGAATGTGACGATAGCGAAGCAGCGGAAAAAATTATTATTGATGGATTAAAACAGCAATATGATGAACATCTTCTATTGCTGGTTCCTCGTTTACAAATCAGCGATAGCAAAGCTATGAATAAAATCCTGCACAATCTAATAAAACAGTCTGGTGGTGCCACTCCCCTACTAAATAGTACTTTAGGTCAACTTGCATTACAGCATGCTGAGTGGCAAGAAGCGGAAAAATACTTTAAATCTGCTTTAGCACAACGTCCTGATGCTCACGACTTTGCCTGGCTTGCTGATGCTTTAGATAAACAACATAAAGCTGAAGAAGCTGCACAAATTCGCCAACATGGCTTACTTTTTTCATTAAAGCATGAAAGTTGATGGCTAACTCTATCTCTATTGTTTTAACCTCGGCCTCTAACTTTCAGAGGCTTTTTACTTTCACCGATTAAATTGACATTAATAACGTAAAACTATTTAAATTAAATAGCATCAATTATCACATTCAATAATTCCTATTGGATGAAATTTTAACTTTGTTAAAAAATTAATAAGATAAAAAAACACCTATCAAAAGATAGGTGTCAAAATACAATCAGGTCTACAGACGGATTGTGCCTCACTCAACGTTGCGTCCGGTTGGTGATGGATATTATTGCATCGATAACGTGGACAATAGGCACATTAAATTGGCTCTGCGTCATCCTATAGTTTATGATGCGAAACGCTATCACAAGAAGCTGGATGAGCATCTACACTCTATCTAAGGCATAATTCATGCCAAAATCATTTTTTTACTCAAAGACACTCTTTTTATTGCTATTATTGAATAAATATTCACCAAATAACGATTGATTGCCTTTTGACAAAATAATTTTACTTATTTTGATTGCCATAACCCACAATAACCAGTGCTAGATTGTCTCTCTTTAGAGACGCTATAGAAATATTTATATTTTTTCTTTATTTTTCATGCAATAAGATGTCTCTATATTGAGACATTAAAAGTTAAGTTTGTTGTTAAAATACGACAAACTTTTATAAATACAAAAAACAACATTTTAAATACAATTATGCCATTATTTCGCTATAAAAATTGGAAAAATAGGCATTCTCAGATAACCAGTATAAACGGATTTATCCATACTCATTTATTTAGCTAAATATAAAGATATAGTCGGCATAAGAACAGATAGATATCTAACCGATACCTGCCAGACCACCCAGCATGTAGCTTCACACCGGATGGTTCGAAAAATTGAGGTTATGTGAGAAGCGACAACTGGACATTTTGGCCCGCATGCAGTTGCACTTTACTTAATTTGTGGTGAGCGGCTTATGACGAGACTTTCACGCGCATGAATGAGCCATGCTAGGCACAAAAGAGAAAAAACAAACCCGGATTAAATATTGTGAGATTGCCATTGTCGCACGCAGGAGCTACAAAGAAAAAACCCTGCAAAAATTGCAGGGTTTCTTGAAAATTTGGTCGGCGAGAGAGGATTCGAACCTCCGACCCACTGGTCCCAAACCAGTTGCGCTACCAGGCTGCGCTACTCGCCGAAAATAAAACAATCTCTATTTTAATGATGTTTTTTATGTAATTTTTAAAACTTATTTATATTATGGTGCGAAAGGGGGGACTTGAACCCCCACATCCGTAAGGATACTAACACCTGAAGCTAGCGCGTCTACCAATTCCGCCACCCTCGCAAGCTGCATAAAACAAATATGGGGTGACTAATGGGATTCGAACCCACGACAACCGGAATCACAATCCGGGGCTCTACCAACTGAGCTATAGCCACCATAAAATCTTTAAAAATCCAATAAATTGGATACAACACTAATCTACTACACCGTAGCAGAGCACGCATTAAATGGCGCGCCCGACAGGATTCGAACCTGAGACCTCTGCCTCCGGAGGGCAGCGCTCTATCCAGCTGAGCTACGGGCGCTTAACGCCGTTGCGGGTGAGGATAGTACGGATTTAATAGCATGCTGTCCAGTGATTTTTTTAATAAAAAGGTTATTTGCTTATGCTTTATCCATTTCAATCACAAAATTAACCTTACTATCATTTTTTAGCCAGTCAAACCGGCTATTACTAATCATTTTTTCATCGCTTTACGGCAGAAAAAATGATTTAAAAAATAGATCACAGAAACAATCAATAAAAATACGCCGCCAACAATTAATGATAAACGCGTATCGGGATTAATTGCCATGCCAACAAGTACACACACCAAAAAAAGCAAGGTCAAATAATTCACGTAAGGAAACAATACCGACTTAAAAGTATGCTGGGTTAATTGCTGTTGATGCACTTGCCGAAAACGCAATTGACTCAACAAAATAACAAACCATGGTATCATTCCAGGCAATACGCTGGCACTATAAACATAAACAAAAACTGCTTGTGGATCAGGGATAATATAGTTGAGACCTGAGCCAACAATAAGACACAAAATTGTTAGCATTATGCACCGGGCAGGCACACCATTTGCTGTCACTTTCAATAAAGATTTTGGTAGTTGTCCATTTTGCGCTAAAGCATAAATCATACGCCCGCCACTATACATGCCACTATTACAACCTGATAATGCCGCTGTTAGTACCACAAAATTAATCACCGCAGCTGCCGATACAATGCCTACTTTGGCAAACATTAGTACAAATGGACTACCGTTTTGACCAATCTCTGTCCAGGGAAATAACGTTACAACAATAAAAATAGCACAAACATAAAAAATTAAGATTCGCCATAAAATATTATTAATCGCTTTTTTTAATGTCACTTGCGGATTTTTCGCTTCCCCAGCAGTAATGCCAACTAATTCAACACCTTGATAAGAGGCCACTACAATACAAAGCGCAAACAAAAAGCCTTGCCAACCACCAGCAAAAAAGCCACCATGCTCAGTCAAATTGGCTAAACCAATAGGTTCAAAATTATTGCCAATACCAACAAAAATCAGTCCTAGTCCAATTAAGATCATCACAACAATCGTGGTAACTTTGATCATGGCAAACCAGAATTCCAATTCACCATACAAACGTACTGCGGCTAGATTAGCTAGAGCAACAAGTACAACCGCAATCAACGCAAAAACCCATTGTGGCACCTCAGGAAACCAAAATTCCGCATAGACACCAATCGCTGTGATCTCTGATATCCCAACAGCGACCCACATGAACCAATAACCCCATGCCGTTAAACATCCCCAATATGGGCTCAAATATTTATAACCAAACGAGGCAAAGGCGCCAGTAACGGGTTCAAGAAACAACATTTCTCCCATTGAGCGCATAATAAAAAAAACAAATAATCCAGCAACAATGTATGCCAGTAATACAGAAGGTCCTGCCCATTTTAACGTACTGGCAGAACCCATAAATAAACCAACACCAATTGTTCCACCTAATGCAATAAGTTCAATATGCCTCGCTTCAAGGCTGCGACTGAGGCCTTGTTCCGGTTTCCCCATAGCAATTTCCTGCCCTTTCAATAATCACTTAATACCATATGACCTTCATGGTCAAAATGACAGATAATAGTGCCGTAATGAAAACATGTTTTTAATAATAACGAAATAAAAATTTATAAATGTAATCAAAATAGTGGTAATTGCTCAACAATGAAAAAACTGTTGTAAGCTAAAAAACCCTATTCTAAAGAAGGCCTAGCAGATCGAATTACGATTTATTACCTGTCAAAGCGAGCCATTGCAAAAGAAATAATATACAAATAAATGACTAAAGTTTGCCACCATAATAATAAGCCAAAAAGCGCAATAATTTTACTTGTCTTTTAATACGACTCGGCTGAGCAAGCAATCGATATAACCATTCCAACCCTAATCGTTGCCATAATTTAGGAGCGCGTTTTATATGTCCAGTAAAAACATCATAAGTACCACCTATTCCCATATAAAGTGCGTCGGGATAAACTTGCCGACAATCACGGATAACAATTTCTTGCTTTGGTGAACCCATCGCTACGGTAACAATTTTCGCGCCACTCGCCTGAATGCGATTAAATAATATTTCACGCTGTTCAGGTTTAAAATAACCATCTTGGCTACCAACAATATTCACCTGCCACTGAGTCCGAAGTTTATTTTCGGTCTGTTTAAGAATTTCCGCTTTTCCACCAACCAGAAATACGGGTACCGCCTTTTGACCTGCGATTTCCATCAAGGCTTCCCACAAATCCGCACCCGCAATACGTGAAACCTTTGCTTGTGGGTATTTACGACGAATCGCTCTGACAATACTGATCCCATCGGCATACAGATATTCTGCTTCAGCGAGTAGTGCATTTAAGTCTGAGTCTTGCTCTGCGGTTAAGACTTTTTCTGCATTAATAGCCACTAATGTTCCAGGCTTAATCTGTTGATTGGAAAACAGATAATCGAGGAAATGGCTTATATCATGGAAACCCCAAATAAGATGACCTCGAATATCATATTTCGGGATCACTTTTTGCTTCATACATTACTCCAGTAGCTATTATTTAGCTTATTTTTTTACAATCATTGGTGATATATATGCGAATTAAACCGGCTTTAGCAAATAACCAATAAACCAATTTGGCAACAAACAGACAAAGCACAAATACCAGACCAAAAAACACCACTCGTGAAACGAAAGAGTCCACACCCTCACGCACAAGAACAATAATATTAAAAATAGCGCCAAAACAGAAAGCTTGCAGAATAACAGCTTTATAACGATTGGTTTCAAGCTTACTTTTTTCATAAAGCCAATCAAACCATTTGATAATCAAGCCAACGCTAATCGCGCCTATAGGAATAAAAACAACCCCCCCCATCACGACTAAAGAACCAATTAATGTTGGCGAAATGGCTAAACCAGAGTGATTATTAAGTACTTGCCAGGTAAAATAATTGGCTGAATTCAATACCATATTAGGTCGTTCAGGCCATAGCCAACTGGGAATAAAAACATAAAAATCACGTACAATCGGGGCTAATCCTTGGAATTCAATTTTGTCATAGTTATCTAGCAACAGTGCCAAATTTTCCCAAGGGGAAAAAGTATCACGGGTTAAATAAAGAAAAGTATAAAAAGCCTCCGCGCCACGAACATTCAACCCATAACGCTCCAATGCTAACCAAAACATGCCAATAATGCCGATAACACCGGCAATGGTTAGCATCCATAAATTGATCCAGCCACGGATGATGCCGATAAATAGGAAAAGTGCAAAGGCAATAATAATATTAGCCCGTGTTCCACCCACAACCAGATAAGTAAGTACCCCAAAAAAAACTGTGCTGAATAGAAAAAACAACCAGCGATACTGGGTCGGCTTTAAAAAATAGACAATCAACATAGCTGGGATGAAGAAATAAAAAAAACGCTTTAAAGCTATGCTAGAAACTTCTCTAGAAAAAATCTGGCTATAGGACTGTAAACGAAATAGTAAAAAGCCATTTTGTAAGAAAAATATCGCCACGGTTACTATGGCAATAAACATCAACAAAAAACAAGTTAACCGGGTTTCTACCCCATTCATAGTGAATAATGGCTTTTGAGATTGTTGGACACTACTTCGCAATCGGGTTTTGTACGCAATATAATAAACAATGTAAAAACTGATAGATGAGAGCAGTGCATTTAATAATGCATTAGCTGGTACCACACTAACATCAAATTGAAAAACAAGTAATCCCGTTAATGGGAAACCAAAGTAGAATGTTAATAAATAAAGTAAAGAAAAAAAGATATTGAAATTGAAACGTTCGCGCCGAAATTCTCGATAGGTTAGCGCTAAAATTAATATCAGAGAGATAAAATAGACTATCGATAGGCCACCAAATTCCGCTAAAGTCATTACTGCTCTCCTATCGATGTCAATGCAGCTTGCCACCCTTTAATAAAATTAGGATTAAAAAAAGCTATTTGGCTTCTAACAATTAACGTCATTTTTTCTCGAATAGCAGCCAGTTGTCGTTCATCCAATTGATCATCATAAAATAGAAAAGGGACACTTTGTTCGATAAGATCCTGCCAAAAGTAATTTTGACGGCTAATAATAAAAGGAATTCCGAACTGAATGAGTAAGCACAATGTGCCGATACCCTGCTGTCGTTTGAAAATAAAGTAACCTACATCACAGCAACGCAGTAAAGTCAGATAGTCATTAAAAGCTATTTTTTCCTTAATAATTATCACCTCCCCATCAGGGAAATACTTTTCCGCTGCCTGAGCGACTTCGCCAATATACATTTGATTATTATCGGGATATCCCATAGGAACAAAAACTTCAACTGGCTGATCAGCAAACTGCTTTTTGATCGCCTGCAATGCTTCAATATGTCGATTGGATTTATCACCTGAGTTACCAACCAAAATTGTTACTTTATCGGTTTGGCTAATCGATTTTTCATAGACGGTTGAAGCCGGATCCATTTTGGTTGGAAAATAGAGCAAAGTTGTTGGTATTGCTGGATTTGCATGAGAAAAATAATTTAAATCACCTCGGGTAGCAAAAACATGCCCTACCCGTTTAAATGCTAGACGCCGTAAATAATAAAATAATCTAAATTTCAATGCAGTTGAGTCCTCATAGAGATCAGCGCCCCAAATATGCCATAAAAATTGTTGTCGACGGATCTTGCCAAATAATAATGCCAACCAAATTGACACATTAAACTGACCATGAAAAAAGAATTGGCAATTTCTTTCAACTTTTGCTTGCCTTGCGATAACTTTAGCGATCGCTTTTTTATTATCAAATTGCTGAATGTTAAGACATGGATAACGTGATGCTAGCGTGGGATCAAGGCTAACGACCATAAACTGTCTTTTTTCTCGTGAAGGCATTGACGAAGATAAAACATCATTAAAATATGCTAACACAGTCTGATTATGATGTGGGATGTCAGAGCCTAATACATGGATTAAGGTTTTCATGTCCGCCTGCAGTAAAGATAAAATATGCCACTAAAAAGCATAAAATAAACGATATAAGTTGCCATATAGGCCTGAGCAGCACCTAAAGCGCCATAAGCGGGTATTAACCAATAAGCAAACCCCGTTAACAACGCAAATTGCGTCACTTCCGTTAAAATGTAGAATCGTAATGCTGCCTTAGCAATAACTAAATAACCGAACACATAAGCGCCAACTTTCAATACATCACCAATCAACTGCCAAGCAAAAAGATCGCGCATGGCGAGAAACTTATCGGAAAAAAGCAGCCAAATTGCCAGATCTCGCAATAGCCATACGGTAAAACTAGTTATCGCTACCGCTG
Organism: Arsenophonus apicola; assembly: GCF_020268605.1. Taxonomy (NCBI): domain Bacteria; kingdom Pseudomonadati; phylum Pseudomonadota; class Gammaproteobacteria; order Enterobacterales; family Morganellaceae; genus Arsenophonus; species Arsenophonus apicola. The sequence continues at coordinate 239,835 of NZ_CP084222.1, read as the reverse complement.
GTAAAACAAACTTCAAAGCTTTAAAAATTTCTGCGCTAATCTCATCTCTATGCTGCAATTTAGCTAAAGTGGGCAATAAATAAACGGTAAAAGATGCGGTAATAAACTGTAAATAAGCATCTGAAATACTAGTCACTGCCTGCCAAATACCCACCTCATCCCAACTATATCGCTCAGACAATAAATTTCTCATCATAATATAGGCAACCGGTAACGTTACTGAAGTAATTAACGCCATTAAGGTAAATTTAGTTAAGTGATGAGCAATAGCCCTATTCCAATTTGGTTTTAAAAACGACCAATTCAGTTGTTTATGGCGTAAAATCATGATCGCTGCTGGCACAACAATCAATGCAGGAACTAAAGCTAATCCTATTAGCGCCCCTTGATAACCATTTAATCTAAAACAAAAATAGTAAGCAATCACTCCTGCTAAGCTTCCGACGATAATCGATAGTGCATTACCTTTCGCATCACGATAACCTTTTAATATAGCCAGAAAATAATTCGCATAAGCAATCCCCATTTGTATCAATGCTAAGGCACAAATAACCATTTGATAATGAGTATGACCAAATAGTGCCAGACTGATAAATGAGCCAAAGAGTAAAAAAATAAGCGCTAATAGGGTTGAAAAACCCAAAATAATGGATGATGAAGTGCCTAATACAGCACTTAATTTTGGGGGTGTCTGATGATATTCAGCAACATATTTGGTCACGCCATTGAAGATCCCTGCACCAGATAAAACGCCAAGTACAGTAATCAATTGACGGAAATTTCCTGCCTGACCAACCCCACTAGGACCAAAAGAAACAGCCAATAATTTGATAACGACTAACCCTGTCCCAATTTTTATCAAGGTTGAAATCGCTGTCCATACAGACGCTTTAGCTAATGACATATCACGCAAAAAAACATTGGATTTGCTTGATCACCTGGCGCTGTTCTTCATCGCTAAGATTATAGAACATAGGTAAACGTACTAAACGATCACTTTCTTTCGTTGTATAACAATCATCACCATGAAACCGGCCAAATTTGTGACCCGCAGGGCTGGAGTGTAAAGCGACATAGTGAAATACCGTCAAAATATTTACTGTTTGCATATGCTTATTAAATGCTGTTCTTTGTGCAATATCTTTCAGTTTGATATAGAACATATGGCCATTTTGTTGCAAATCAGTAGGTATTACAGGTAAATCTAGTTTACCTTCTTCAGCTAAAGGTTTAAGTGCTTGATAATAGTTTTTCCATAAATCTAACCTGCGCCGATTAACTTTTTCCGCCTGCTCCAATTGTGCCCATAAATAAGCCGCCTGTAGATCTGACATTAAATAACTGGAACCAATATCTCGCCAAGTATATTTATCAACTTGGCCACGGAAAAACTGACTGCGATCCGTGCCTTTTTCCCGTACAATCTCTGCTCGCTCAATAAGCGAAGGATCATTAATCAATACAGCACCACCCTCACCACCAGAAGAGTAATTTTTCGTTTCATGAAAACTATAACAACCAATATGACCTAGCGTGCCAAGTGCTTTCCCTTTATAAGTCGACATAACACCTTGAGCAGCATCTTCAACCAAATAAAGATGGTGTTTTTCTGCCAATGCCATAATAGTGTCCATCTCACATGCAACACCAGCATAGTGAACAGGGACAATGGCGCGAGTTTTGGCCGTGATCGCCGCTTCAATTTTATTTTCATCCATATTCATGGTATCAGGCCGGATATCGATAAATACAATCGTCGCTCCCCTTAGTACAAATGCATTAGCGGTAGAAACAAAGGTAAAACTTGGCATAATAACTTCATCACCCGGTTTAATATCCAGCAAAATCGCCGCCATTTCCAAAGCTGCTGTACAAGAAGGGGTTAGCAACGCCTTCGGACATTGAAAATGGGTTTCTAGCCACTTTTCGCAACACTGAGTAAAGTGCCCATCACCACATAACTTGCCACTGTGCATGGCTTCTTGCATGTAACCTAATTCAGTACCAATAATCGGTGGTTTATTAAATGGGATCATGTCGTCCTCGATATAACCAATAAGCGGTGCTTTCAATTTGTGCACCCATTTGCGTATAAAGACGCATAGCGACAATATTACTGATTTGCGTCGCTATCCTTAATCGCTCTAACCCTTGCTGCTCACACCATTGGCATGCTGCTGTTAGTAATTGTTTACCAACCCCTTTACCCTGATGAGCTGGAGCAGTGGCTAATAAACCAACCCTCGCCCCTTTTTCAACGGCTAGTTTTCTTACCGTGACTAAACCCTGAATATCTCCTTGCACATTTTTGACTAACAAGCAGACGTCATCAAAAGTGCCTTTAACGGCTTTTTCAAGCCAAATAGAATAAAAACGGGCATTATCTGCCAATCGATACCAGGGCGTGCGAAAACGGCTATGCGAAAAAGCCGTAGCTGCAATACTTTTCAAGAATTTTATATCTTTTTCAGCCGCCACCGCTAATTCTGAACGGTGATCTTTTATCCGACTAGCAATATCCAGACAAAAATCAACTTCACCTTCTACCAACCAAAAACCCATCGCTAGCATTGTGTCAATCCGTTCAGTATTAGCGGTCGCAATTTTGGCTTGCACAATATCGTAGTCGGCTAATTGTGCTAATGAAACAACCGGTGCATCCGGCGCAAAATGTAACTTTGCCGTTTTACGCTTAAAAAAATCACTTTCCCAACTGAGTATTTCAATATTAGCGTGGATAGACATGCAGCAAATCCTGTAAATATTGACCATAACCAGTTTTTGCCAGTTTTTCCGCTGATTTTCTAACCTGCTCATCAGTCAACCAGCCGTTACGCCATGCGATTTCTTCTAGGCAAGCGATCTTAAATCCCTGCCTTTTCTCAACGGTTTGGACAAACATACTCGCTTCAATCAAGCTGTCATGAGTGCCGGTATCTAACCAGGCAAATCCGCGGCCTAGTAGCTCAACATTTAATTCACCACGCTCAAGATACATTTGATTCAAACAGGTGATCTCAAGCTCACCACGTGGCGAAGGTTTAATTTGTTTTGCAAAATCAACGAGTTGATTATCATAAAAGTAGAGCCCAGTAACCGCCCAATTGGATTTAGGTCGCTGTGGTTTCTCTTCAATAGAGAGCACTTTAAATTGCTCATCAAATTCAACCACTCCAAAACGTTCAGGATCCATCACTTGATAAGCAAATATGGTTGCCCCTGACAGGCGAGCCGTTATAGCTTTTAATTTACCGCTAAAAGCCTGTCCAAAATAGATATTGTCACCTAATATCAAACAACAAGCATCATCACCAATAAATCTTTCACCAATCAAAAATGCCTGCGCTAAGCCGTCAGGCGAAGCTTGTATGGCATAATTGAAATGAACACCGAAAGCATCACCATCGCCAAGTAAACGCTGATAATCAGGCAGATCTTCAGGTGTCGAAATAATCAATATTTCTCGGATGCCAGCCAACATAAGGACCGAAAGCGGATAGTAAATCATCGGCTTATCATAAATAGGTAATAGTTGTTTTGAGACACCGCGTGTAATGGGATACAAACGGGTTCCAGAGCCACCAGCCAAAACAATGCCTTTCATCACGTTTCCTCGTTTTCAATTATGTCGCAATGCCTAAGCGTTGACCGGCATATGAACCATCTTGTACATGACGCCACCAAATTTCATTACTTAAATACCATTCAACGGTTTTATGCATACCCGATTCAAAGGTCTCTTGTGGCTTCCATCCCAACTCTTGCTCTATCTTGCTAGCATCAATTGCATAACGCATATCATGACCTGGACGATCAGTGACATAAGTAATTAAATCACGATAATGAGTCACACCATTCGGCTTAATCGGACGTAATTCTTCCAGTAGATCGCAAATAGTATTTACCACATCGATATTTTTTCGCTCATTATAACCGCCAATATTATAAGTCTTACCCGCATCCGCCTGACTGATGACTAAGTGCAATGCACGAGCATGATCTTCAACATATAGCCAATCACGGATCTGTTCTCCTTGACCATAAACAGGCAATGATTTACCGGCTATCGCATTCAATATCATCAGAGGAATTAATTTTTCAGGAAAGTGATAGGGGCCATAATTATTTGAGCAATTAGTCACTAATGTTGGTAAGCCATAAGTACGCTGCCAGGCTCTGACTAAATGGTCACTGGAAGCCTTTGAAGCTGAATAAGGGCTACTCGGTGCATAAGGGGTTGTTTCGGTAAATAGCCCTGCAGTTGTATGCAGATCGCCATAAACTTCGTCGGTAGAAATATGATGGAAACGAAATAACGGTTTTTTCTGCTGGTCTAAATGATTCCAATAATTGCGAGCAGCCTCTAATAAAAGATAAGTGCCAACAATATTAGTCTCGATAAAGGCGGCTGGCCCATCAATCGAGCGATCAACATGACTTTCCGCTGCTAAATGCATAATAGCATCAGGTTGATATTGCTGAAAAATTTTATCCATTGCCGGCCGATCACAAATATTTATCTGGGCAAAAGAATAACGTGGGCTTTCTATCACTGACGCTAAGGATTCCAGATTACCGGCATAAGTCATGCTATCAACGACTAGCACACTATCGTCAGTATGCTCAATGATATGACGCACGACTGCCGAACCAATAAATCCAGCTCCTCCCGTCACTAAAATACGTTTCAACGCCAAACTCCTTTTGTATCAACCACCCATTTTTGCGGGATTTGTTCACCATTAATCGCCTTAAATTGTTGATGGTCAACCAGCAACAAAATAATGTCTGCATTAGCAATAGCAACTTCAGTAGAAACCAATTGACAAGGGCCATTCAGTACTTTTGGTAACTCATCAATATTGGGTTCTACTACATAAGTGCAGCCCCTATGCCAATCAGCAATTATTTTAGTAATTTGCATAGCGGGACTTTCTCGTAAATCATCAATATCCGCTTTAAAAGCAAGACCAAAACAGGCAATTTTAATTTCATTTGCCAGTTTACCTGTCTCAGTTACACAATCCGCTAATGCTGTCTTGACCTGCTCAACAACCCAAACGGGCTTACTATCATTAACCAAACGAGCATTATGTATCAAACGGGCTTGCTTTGGATTCTGAGCAACAATGAACCAGGGATCAACAGCAATACAATGACCTCCAACACCAGGGCCTGGTTGTAAAATATTGACCCGTGGGTGAAGATTGGCCAAACTAATCAGTTCCCAAACATTGATCCCTTGCTCAGCACAAATAAAAGACAATTCATTGGCAAAAGCAATATTCACATCGCGAAAACTATTTTCTACTAATTTACACATTTCAGCCGTTTTCGCATTAGTGAGCACGCATTCACCTGCCAGGAAAATTTTATATAATTCACTGGCTCGTTGAGATGACTTCATTGTCATACCACCAATAACACGATCATTTTCGATCAGCTCAATCATGACCTTACCTGGCAAAACACGCTCAGGGCAATATGCAATATCAATATCAATATCAGAATCTTCACCTTGTTGCTGTGGAAATGTCAGATCGGTACGTATAGCCGCTAGCAGCTGTGCCATTTGCTCTGTCGCACCAGTTGGCGAGGTAGACTCTAGAATAATTAAATCACCTTTTTTTAAAAACGGAGCAATTGATTCTGCCGCTGCCATAACATAAGAGAGATCAGGCTTATGATCATCTTTAAAGGGTGTAGGAACCGCAATTAAGAACGCATCCGCTTTTTGAGGTGTGGTAAACGCTTTCAAATAACCAGCTTCTACAGCTGTTTTTACCGTCTTATCTAAATCTGGTTCAACAATATGAATTTTGCCTTGATTTATTGTATCAACCGCATGTTGATTAACATCAACCCCAATCACTTTTTTCTGCCGAGCAGCGAATGCGGCGGCGGTAGGTAAACCGATATAACCTAACCCAATAACAGAAATAGTTTCAAAACTCATAATGCCACCTGATTTGTTTTCAACGCTTCAAGAATTCGCAGGCAAGCTTTACCATCACCATAAGGATTATGTGCACGGCTCATTTTCTGGTAAGCATCGTCATCCGTTAATAATTGCGTTACGGCTTGAACAATTTTTTCTGTTTGTGTACCGACTAAACGTACCGTACCAGCTTCAACCGCTTCGGGACGCTCAGTAGTATCACGCATTACTAATACAGGTTTACCTAAAGCTGGCGCTTCTTCTTGAATACCCCCTGAATCCGTCAGGATCAAATAAGCGTTATTCATTAAATAAATAAAAGGTAAATAATCCTGTGGATCAATTAAGATTATATTATTAATACCCTGCAAAATTCGTTGTACTGGTTCACTAACATTTGGATTGAGATGAACCGGATAGACAACTTGAATATCCGTATGACTTCTGGCAATTTCAGCTAATGCATAGCAAATACGCTCAAATCCGTTACCAAAGCTTTCCCGCCGATGTCCTGTAACTAACAGCATCTTTTTATTTTGGTCAAGAAAAGGATATTGCGCAGCAAGGCTTGCCTGTATTGTGGCATCATTCATCACTTTATTACGTACCCAGAACAATGCATCTATTACCGTGTTACCAGTAACAAAAATGCGATGATCAGGGATCGATTCGCCTCGTAAATTTCTTCGTGAGTACTGGGTAGGTGCGAAGTGATACATTGCCAAATGACTGGCAATTTTACGATTGGCCTCTTCTGGCCAAGGAGAATATAAGTTACCAGTACGTAATCCTGCTTCAACATGACCAACCAGAATACGCTGATAAAAGGCAGCTAGACTGGTCGCCATCGTGGTTGCCGTATCACCATGAACCAATACCACATCAGGTTTAAAAGATAGCAATATGGGTTTCATCCCTTCAAGAATACGACAAGTAATATCAGTTAAATCTTGGCCTGGAGTCATAATATCTAAATCATAATCAGGTATGATCTCAAAAAGGTGCAATACCTGATCCAACATTTCTCTATGTTGAGCAGTTACGCAAACTTTCGACTCAAAAGCCTTATCGTTTGTCAAAGCATGTACAAGTGGAGCCATTTTTATGGCTTCAGGACGAGTACCAAACACAGTCAACACTTTCACAGTGGCTCTCTTTTTTATTTTAACTTCATCTACTAATGAGATGTATCTTCAATAATGATTTTACCTTCAACATATTAATAGTTTGTTGAAGTCCCCTATTGTTATATGTTTAGCTAATAATTAGTTTTTGCGTCTTAACAATGCAATACCTACCCCACTCAAGCTACCAATCATTCCCCAAATGACCATCATTAACACTCGACGGGGACTATCACGTTTAACAGGATCTTCTGGCGTTCTTAAATAGCGGTAAGTTTGAAAATTATTCTCGAGAACCGGTTCTACATTTAATGTCGCTAACATCGCTATATTTTGATCATAGCTTTCATCATAATTAGGCCCAGTAGCCTGTAATGTTTCAATTTGTGCTTGTAATAAGGAAGTACCTAATAGAAACATTTCTGAATCAGTTAGTTGATCGATGGGGACATCAACTTTATTACGTGAAATGCCTTGCTTTTGAGCAACTTTTAACGATTGCTGTAAGTTATTTAAACGCCGTTCATAACTGGCCTTTGCGACCATTTCCTGACGTTTAACTAATGTTTTAAAAGATTGCTCCTTTGCTACCCACGCGCCTTTAATTTGCTCATTAAGATTAAAAGTAGCTCGCTTATTGGCAAAAGAAATATATTCGCGTAGTAATTGGTTCGCTTCAGCAGCCGTTTCAGCCACTAATTTTATATTATCATGGAGCATCTTGTTATCATCTCGAGGAGTAAATTGAATATTATCAATAAATTCATCAAGTAATGCAGCATCAGCCTTAGTATTTCCTTCCATGCGTGTTTTATAGTAATCACTATTTAACCAAAATTCTCGTCGGGTATCATAAGAACCAACTTGAGCAGTAAATTCCTGATAAACCTGATTCGCAATGGTTGGTAACTGATTATCTTGCGCTTCATTAATATGCGAATCCAAATTTCGCAAAAATTGCTGTTGGGAATAATATACTCCTAAATTATTAACTGTAGGTAAATCAGTGACAGCATTAGCACTCCATTTTTGTTGCATCATGTAAGAAACGATCAATGCAACAGTCGCAAAAATAAATGCTAAAGAGATAATCCATATTTTTCCCTGCCATAGCGAACAAAATAACCTTCTGATATCTAATTCATATTCAACAGACTGTGAGTAAGAATTAGGTTTGGGTTGTGTTTCTGATTTTGTCACTGGTATGAAACTCCTTTAAACATTTGTTTATTCATTTCGCTATACGTTGCATCCGACGTTTAACCCGTTTCACAAAACGGGCCACTTTCCAAGCACGTTTAATACAGTAGCCATAGATAGCAAATATAAGCAAAAATAATGCCAACATCACCCATTCAGGAATAAAATTTGAACGTTCACCGATCATGCCTATAGCTGCTAAAATAGCGGCCGCTAAAGTAATTAAGATAAAAGCTTGGCTTGAAGTAAAACCTGAACGCATAATCAAATGATGAATATGTTGTCTGTCGGGTGAAAAAGGACTCATTCCTTTACGAAGGCGCCGATACATAATGGCAATCATATCCATCAAAGGAATCGCAATAATCCAAAGGGCAGTCACTGGTTTAATTGAACGTTGCTGACCTTGTGTCGACATCAAAAGCAACCAAATAATGGTGAAACCAATTAATGTACTACCCGCATCTCCCATAAACACTTTATAGCGCTTTCCCAATAAACCTAAATTCAGGAATATATAAGGAAGAATGGCAGCAATAACAGCAAAACACCAAAAAGCTAATGCCATATTGCCATTTTGATAAAGCAAAATACCTAACGCAGCAAAGGAAATACAAGAAAGCCCACCAAGCAGACCATCAATACCATCAACCATGTTAAAAGCATTAACAGCTGCCCAAACAGCAAGTAACGTCGTCAAATAGCTTAAAGGCCCTAATTTTATTTGCCATGGACCAAGGACATAGCCTAAGTTATCTAACGTTAGACCTGCAAAATAAATCATGACAAGCGCAACAATCGCTTGAATAGTTGCTCGAATTTTAACACTAATATCAAAGCGATCATCTAATACACCAACAAATACTAAAATCCCAGCACAAATCAAATACAACCATTTATGTGGAATATATTCGTTTGTAATCATGAATGCTAAACTAATACCAAAAAAAACCGCAATACCACCAACCAAAGGAATTTCTCCCTGATGTGTTTTTCGATGATTAGGTTCATCTACCAGACCAAATCTTTTTGCTATTTTTCTCGCAATAAATATAAAGATCAACGAAAACAAAAAAACCCAAAAAACATCGATTAGTAAATCTAGTGTGTGCACAATATTTACTCGCTTATAATTTTTTTAGACATCATCCACTGAATCCATTTCCATGTATAGACTATAAGTGTACTTTAAGTTAGCGTATATGTAACAATAACAAAACATTTCTATCATCTTGTACCAGCTATTAATAAGCAAAATCTATACCAGAATAGAGACTACTGGATAATAAAAACGAACAAAATAAAACGCCACATAAAAGTGGCGTTTTACAATAAATCATTAAATAAATAGCAATTTAAGAACGTTTCATGAAATCGAAAAATTCATCATTGGTCTTCGTCATTGCTAATTTATTAATTAAAAATTCCATTGCATCAATTTCACCCATAGGATGAATAATTTTGCGCAATATCCACATTTTCTGTAACTCATCAGGTAAGGTTAATAATTCTTCCTTACGCGTACCGGAACGATTATAATCAATCGCCGGGAAAACACGTTTTTCCGCTATTTTCCGCGACAAATGTAACTCCATATTTCCGGTGCCTTTAAACTCTTCGTAGATCACTTCATCCATTTTAGAGCCAGTATCAACTAGTGCTGTAGCAATTATCGTTAGGCTTCCACCTTCTTCTACATTACGTGCCGCACCAAAAAAACGTTTTGGGCGATGCAGTGCATTTGCATCCACCCCACCAGTTAATACTTTTCCAGAGGAAGGAACCACTGTGTTGTAAGCACGAGCAAGACGCGTAATCGAATCTAAAAGAATAATGACATCTTTTTTGTGTTCAACTAAACGCTTAGCTTTCTCTATTACCATTTCAGCAACCTGAACGTGGCGAGATGCAGGTTCATCAAAGGTTGATGCAATGACCTCACCTTTAACCAGGCGTTGCATTTCGGTCACTTCTTCGGGTCGCTCATCAATTAACAACACCATCAAAACACAGTCTGGATAGTTATTGGCAATATTAGCTGCAATATTCTGCAATAACATGGTTTTACCTGCTTTTGGTGGAGCAACAATTAAACCACGCTGCCCACGCCCAATCGGGGCGGCCAAATCCAAAACACGAGCTGTCAAATCTTCTGTTGACCCATTGCCACGCTCCATACGTAAACGGTTATTAGCATGTAGCGGTGTCAGGTTTTCAAACAGGATTTTACTACGAGCGTTTTCAGGTTTATCAAAATTGACTTCATTAACTTTTAGTAGGGCAAAATAGCGTTCGCCTTCCTTAGGAGGACGAATTTTTCCTGATATGGTATCTCCCGTTCGTAGATTAAAACGACGAATTTGACTAGGAGAAACATAAATATCGTCAGGACCGGCTAGATAAGAGCTGTCAGCAGAACGAAGGAATCCAAATCCATCCTGCAAAATTTCTAGCACGCCATCACCAAAAATATCTTCTCCACTTTTAGCATGTTGCTTCAAAATCGAGAAAATAATATCCTGTTTCCTCATGCGGGCTAGGTTCTCTAGCCCCATACTTTCGCCAAGAGTAATCAATTCAGATACCGGCGTATTTTTCAATTCGGTAAGATTCATAATGGTGGGTTCTTAAACTCGGGGTATATTTTTTGAACTATGAACAATAAATAGTATAGCAATCTCTAAATGCCTGTTTAAATAAAAATACAAAAACCTTAACGATTCTTGATGAATATATCAATTTCATTAGGATATAAATTCATGTTGTAGCAGTAATTTGTTAATTTACTACCTTCGATAATACTCTTTATACAGCAAAGACAGAATAAGACTATAAGAATTCATCTCAAAGTTGATGAGAAAATCTCACTTTATACTTCTTAGGCCCTACACAACAGCACCAAGCAAATAACAAATGGAACATGTCTGTCTAAAAGAATTATCTCTATGGGAGTCAATGGAATTCAAACCATTGTAGGATATAGATTATCCAGAGATAACAAATATGTCTATACATAATAGCATATTCAATATGTACACATTAAGATAAAAACGCGTATCATATTAAGTAATGGCGCTAAGTTACCATGCTTCAAAGCAGACGTCTAGCTATGAATCGCATAAAAAGCAGACGTCAAACAGGAAATTGAGAAAAAATATTGGCCTACTAAACGTCTGTTGTTAATATTTTATGGAAAATTATAAGTATTTGTCTAAAAATTCTTTTAATTGAGTTTTAGACAGAAGACCAACTTGCTGGCCAATCTTCTCGCCATTTTTAAAAAGCATTAAAGTAGGAATGCTACGAATAGCATATTTAGCCGCTATATCACTACTTTCATCAACATTCAATTTGGCAATAATCAATTTAGCTGTATATTCATCAGCAATTTCGTCTAAAATAGGGGCGATCATTTTACAAGGGCCACACCATTCAGCCCAAAAATCAACTAATATTGGTTTTTTTGCATCTTTGATTGTTTTTTCAAAATCAACAGCAGATAGATGAATAACTTTGCCGCTCATTGCGATACTCCAAGGATCAAGTTTTTATGTCGTTTCAGTCTAACATTAATTTAACCATGTTTGCTTTATTTCAAACAATCTTCTTTCATAAAGCAACCGTTAACTGATATTCTAACACACTATGAGTAAAACACATTTGACAGAAAAGAAGTTTATAGACTTCGCCCTACACCCTAAAGTTATTGAAGCCCTTAATAAAAATGGCTTTCATAATTGTACGCCGATACAAGCGTCAACATTGCCTTTTACTGTCGAAGGCCGTGATGTTGCGGGGCAAGCACAAACAGGAACAGGTAAGACATTGGCTTTTCTTACCTCAACATTTCATTATTTACTTACACATCCAACAAATACAGAACGTCAAGTTAATCAACCGAGAGCGCTAATTATGGCTCCTACACGGGAATTAGCCGTTCAGATATATTCTGATGCAAAAGAATTAGCCGCTATAACAGGCTTAAAAATGGGCTTAGCTTATGGTGGTGATGGCTACGACGAACAACTGCATGTGCTCCAATCGGGAGTAGATATTCTCATCGGTACAACCGGGCGCTTAATCGATTATGCTAAACAAGGCCATATTCATTTAGGACTCATTCAGGTGGTTGTACTTGATGAGGCTGACCGCATGTATGATCTTGGTTTTATTAAAGATATTCGTTGGCTATTTCGTCGAATGCCACCCGCCACCCAACGCTTAAATTTACTTTTTTCCGCAACACTTTCTTATCGTGTTCAAGAACTGGCATTTGAACAAATGAATCAACCGGAATATATTGAGGTAGAACCTCAACAAAAAACAGGTCATCGCATTAAAGAAGAACTTTTCTATCCTTCTAATGAAGAAAAAATGCGTCTGTTACAAACGTTAATCGAGGAAGAGTGGCCCGAAAGATGTATAATTTTTGCTAATACTAAACATCGCTGTGAAGATATCTGGGCCCATCTTGCTGCTGATGGTCACCGTGTTGGCTTACTGACTGGCGATGTGGCACAAAAAAAACGGCTACGTATTCTTGAACAGTTTACTCAAGGCCATTTAGATATCTTAGTTGCAACAGATGTTGCCGCCAGAGGTTTACATATCCCATCTGTCACGCATGTATTTAATTACGATCTACCTGATGATTGCGAAGATTATGTTCATCGTATTGGCCGTACCGGACGAGCGGGTGAAAGCGGTCATTCGATTAGTTTGGCTTGTGAAGAGTATTCTTTAAATCTACCTGCTATTGAAGAGTATATTCAGCATCAAATTCCTGTCAGTAAATATAACAGTGAGGCATTATTACAAGATTTACCGATGCCAAAACCACGTCGTCGTCCGCTTACTAACGGCACACGTCGAAACAATAGTAGCCAAAGCAGACAGAATAATTCACGCAACAATCGTAAACGTCCGAGCTAATAAACATTATGTTAAAATCATCGCTTTACGCAGCAATTGATCTCGGTTCTAACAGCTTTCATATGTTAGTAGTGAGAGAAATTTCTGGTTATGTACAGACTCTTGCCCGCATAAAGCGTAAAGTCAGACTGGCCGCTGGCCTTGATGAAAGTAATTATTTATCTCAACAAGCAATGGATCGTGGCTGGCAATGTTTGCATCTTTTTTCTGAGTATTTACAAGACATTCCTACTGAACAAGTGCAAATTGTTGCTACGGCAACACTTCGTCTCGCTAAAAATGCCGACCTTTTTATTAAGCAAGGAGAAAATATTCTCGGGCATCCTATCAGGATTATTACTGGAGAAGAAGAAGCTCAACTGATTTATCAGGGGGTAGCATATACTTCTGGCGGTTCAGATAAACGATTAGTGATAGATATCGGCGGTGGCAGTACTGAAATTATTACCGGTACCCATGTTAAACATAGTCAACTTGTTAGCCTTAATATGGGTTGCGTTACTTGGCTTGAACGTTATTTTAAAGATCGTAATTTGACCGAAGAAAATTTTGCCCACGCTGAAATTGCCGCCCATAAGATTATTAAACCTATCGCGAGCCGTCTTATTAAGCAAGGTTGGCAAATTTGTGTCGGTGCTTCAGGTACAATACAGGCTATTCAAGAAATTATGCTGGCAGCTGGTATGGATGAACGTATTACGCTAGATAAATTACAATCATTAAAAAAAGCGGCGATCACCTCCGGAAAATTAGAAGAATTGGAAATCAAAGGGTTAACGTTAGAACGTGCGCTGGTTTTTCCCAGTGGTTTAGCTATTTTAATTGCCATATTTGCAGAATTAAAAATCGATTATATGATATTAGCAGGCGGAGCATTGCGTGAAGGGTTAATCTATAACATGCTTGATCTCCCTGCAAAACAGAATATACGCGCTGTTACACTGGCTAATATTCAACATCGTTTTCAAATTGATATCGAGCAGGCTAACCGGGTAAAGAGGTTAACAGAATATTTCTATTCACAATTAAAGAAAAGCTTTTATCGTGATAATCACCAAGTTGATGAGCTATTAAAAGGCGCTAGCGCGTTGCATGAAATTGGCTTAAGTATTGATGCTCGTCATGTTAATAATCATGCCCATTATCTCATCAGCCATCTGGATATGCCAGGTTATACACATACACAAAAACGCCTGTTAGCGACTTTGCTAAAAAACCAAACTGGCCCGATTGAGTTAACAGAATTAACCCAACAAAATGCGATCCCAGTCCAACATGCTATTCTTCTTTGTCGGCTTTTAAGACTGGCGATTATTTTTACTCTTCCACGTCGTGACAATACCATGCCGTTATTACGTCTTAGAGCAAATAAAGAAACCTTAATCCTTACGTTACCCCATCAATGGTTATTGGAGCATCCACTTTGTTATGAAAATTTACAACAAGAAATCCAATGGCAAAGTAATATCAATTGGCCTTTGCTACTAGAAGAACAAACTGAATTAACTCAATAATCTCAATCTTTTTAATAAGCAGAATTTATTTTTTATTTAACCCCAATCTGGCTCTGATATCAGCAATAGCAGACTGCCCTTTTTCCATTCGCTGTTCGGCTGTCACTATTTTTTTATTTTTCTCCCAGATCAAATCATCTTGCGGTAATTCTTGTAAAAAGCGACTGATTTCGGGTCGAATAAGCTCACCATATTGCCGTCGCTCTCGACAATGGGTAAAAAATATCTCCCGTTGAGCACGGGTTATGCCAACATAAGCAAGCCGGCGCTCCTCATCGATATTATTTTCATCAATACTAGTTTGATGAGGTAATAAACCTTCTTCCATACCAACTAAAAAAACGTAAGGAAACTCCAGTCCTTTAGAGGCATGCAGAGTCATTAATTGCACTTGATCTACATCTTCGGCTGTTTCACCACGCTCCATCATATCCCGCAAGGTAAAGCGTGATACAACCTGCGATAACGTCATCGGTTCATCAATATCATTGCCATTGATCATTTCATCCATCCAGCCAAATAATTGATTAACATTCTTCATCCGCATTTCAGCCGCTTTGCTACTATTTGATGTTTCATATAACCAACTTTGGTAATCAATGTCATGCAGAAGATCTCTCACCGCCAGCAGTGGCTCGCGTTCAGCTCGCTTAGCAATTTCAGCTAACCAATGGGTAAAATGTTGTAATGCCGTCAAGCCGCGTCCAGTTAATGTTTGTTCAAGGCCGACATCAAAACTGGCTGCAAACAGGCTTTTTTGGCGCAAAATCGCCCATTCACCTAATTTCTGAATTGTTTTCGGCCCAATTTCACGTTTAGGTGTATTAACTATACGGAGAAAAGCGCTATCATCATCAGAATTAGTCAGTATTCGCAAATAAGCTAAAATATCTTTAATTTCTGCACGTGAAAAAAACGAAGTTCCACCGGAAATACGGTAAGGAATACGATTTTGTAACAATAATTTTTCAAATAGACGTGATTGATGGTTACCGCGATATAAAATAGCATAATTTTTATACTGAGTCTTATTGATAAAATGGTGAGCAACCAATTCGCCGATCACACGCTCGGCCTCATGATCTTCATTGTTAGCAGTGATAACTTTTAATGCTTCACCATAACCCAATTCAGAAAATAATTTTTTATCAAAAACATGCGGATTATTAGCAATCAATATATTAGCTGCTTTCAGAATACGACCAGAAGAGCGATAATTTTGCTCTAATTTAATCACTTTAAGCTGAGGAAAATCGGTTTTTAGTAAGGTTAAATTTTGCGGTTGGGCACCACGCCAGGAATAAATCGATTGATCATCATCACCAACAACCGTAAAACGTCCACGTTTACCTACCAACAATTTAACCAGTTGATACTGGCTGGTATTGGTATCTTGATATTCATCTACTAGTAGATAACGGATCTTTTGCTGCCAACGCGAACGTACTTCTTCATTCTCATCCAGCAAACGGGTCGGTTTAGCAATTAAGTCATCAAAATCAACCACATTACAACTTGATAAATGTAATTCATAACGTCGATAACATTCAGCGAACCGCTGTTCCTGTTCCGATTTTACTTGTGCCATCACTTGTCTGGCGGTTAATAGCTCACTCTTCCAGTTAGAGATTATTGACGCCAACTGTCGTAATAGATCTTTATCTTCTTCCAGTAAATCAAAGGTTAGCTCTTTCAGTAGCACCATTTGATCGTGTTCATCAAATAATGAAAAATTGGCCTTTATGCCTAATGCATTATGTTCCCGTTTAATAATTTCCAATCCTAAGGTATGAAAAGTAGAAACCATTAATCCTCTGGTTTCTTTTTTCCCTAAGGTTTGCCCGACACGCTCCTTCATTTCTCTAGCTGCTTTATTGGTGAAAGTGACCGCCACCACCTGACGCGGTAAATAGCCACAATGACGAATTAAGTAGGCAATTTTATTAGTAATAACCCGGGTTTTACCTGACCCTGCTCCAGCCAAGACTAAACAGGGGCCGTCAACATATTCAACTGCTTGTTGTTGATTGTAATTTAATCGCATAGCGTGTTAGTTGACCACTTTTCCATTATTTGTCGTAAGGTAAAATTGTATCAGAAAGCAAACCAGTAAAAAATGGCATAAAAAACCCGCTATTTAATGATGAAAAATACAACGGGTAAAATATCGATCTTTAAAAAATCTATGGGGGCACCATCGATTAACTCGTTAGTGAAGATTATCCGCAACCCAATCTTTGTAACAGTGTCATATTCTATTAGAATATCGAAATAGCCAAAACTAAAAGTTATACCCTAAGCGATTTTTATAGAAAAAACTATAGTTTCAAAGATACGTTTATAGCCTAAAGCGTAAGTTACTAGTTACTATTCAGATTCGGTTGTTAATCCAATTAGAATGTTTTTATATAATTAGCCTTACCAGATGAACCATTATAAACATGGACCTTTAAATCGCGCCCATTTACATCAACGACAAGAAAATCACCTTTAAATAATGCGCCGCTATTATAAACTTTAACATTGCCAAAAAATTCATGCCTCCCATAAGGGTTCTCTTGGGCAACTTGGTGTGTATGACCAATAAAAACAGCTCTAACATCATAATCACTCATAAAACGTCTAAATCTATTTTTTTCTTCAGTACTACTATTGTGAATAAAATGCTCAGTACCATCATGTAAATTTATTACGATGGACTTGCCTCTTTGCTTGGCGCTTTTTAGATCAGATTCTAACCAATCCATCGAGCTGGTTACACTAATTGTTTTTTCTATCCAATGATCTAGTTCTACGTGATAAGTTGGATAATTCTGTAACTGTACATAATGAATATCACCATAATCCCATGAATAAGCCTTACTTCCCCAATAGATACCACTATCGTATGAAAAATTAATTGAAGAAGGATAATCTCGGTACTCTTCTATTCGAGAATGCATATCAAATACCATTCCTCTAGCACAGGCATTGTAGCTAAAATCAGCATTATCCTGTTCTGTACAATCACCAACATTGTTTTGATAATCATGATTACCTAATCCAACGTAAACATTAAAAGTTAACGCCTGAGGCGAAAAAAAGGTACGATAGCTTTCCCTTTGAGATCTACGCCCATATTCTGTTAGATCTCCATTAATAATGCCAAATGGAACAAGAAGATCTACATTCAACATAGTAATACTCAATCGCACCAAACTTAATTTATCATGCCATCTATTGCTATCATTATTAGGCTCATTATCCGCTAATGCTAGACGCCATGCTTGAGGATCTGACATAACAAAAATACTGTATCTAGAACTAGAATTAATTGATTCAATTTTATTTTCCATATTTTAAATCTCCCTTATAGTATTATGAAAAGTATAATGTTACAGAGGATTAAAAATATATCACTCTAAAAATCAATAAAATTAATATAAATTAACTACAAAACTACAGGATAATTTTTGTCATGAATGAATAATTGTTTTATTTACTATATAAAAATTTATCTTCTTATTTTAAGTAATTTTTATTTTTTCAAAAATTCTAAAACCGAGCCACACCGGTTCGCTTTATGTATCACTTTCGTTGCACTTTTAGTCATTATTATAAATACCATACGTTTTACGCATCGGATGTAACTAAAAAGTAGCCAAAAAAATAAAAATGGGCACTATTGCAAAATCTATTAATACCAAAACTAGAATAGTGCAGATTCTGAAAATAAAACCCGACAACTCTAGCTGGTTATTTTCAAAGAAAAAACAATGAATATTGAATTCATAGATAAATTTAAAAATTCTTATAGCACGATAATGACTCTAAACCATGAGTATAACTTAACAATATTTTTAAAATATGATATAAATATAGTTAGATAAAACTATAATAAAAAATAATATAAATAAACATATTTATATTTTAGATATACAAATTAAATAATTTTTTTAATTTATATAAGTTTTTTATTAATTTCACTATTATAAATAATAATTATCTATAACACATTAGTATATAAGCATTCAATTTTTCATTAGTAAAAATCACCACGAGTGATATTATTATTTATCTAAACATATATGAATAAAAAATTAAATAAATACTAAATTATCTTAATTTACGCTTTAATTATAATTAATAGAAACTACTCTTATTAATAATATGCTATTCTAGCACTTACTATTTTTCCAAAAAACATCATAAATTAATTTCACTAATGCCTTATTATTTTTTTGTTTTTAACTTTGCTATTTAAAAACAACGTCATTAACTTTAAAGTTAATTAAAAAACATTTCATTATAAATGAATAAATTTTCATTTTAAAAAATCAATAACAAATGAATTATTAAGATAATATTACCTATTATTAATATATAATATTTTTCATCTAATTAAATAATATTTCTTAGTTATTATTTATATTTTCATCTATTTTACTTCTTAATAAATAAACATTTTTTATTTTTTTGATACAGTTACTTTAGTTATTAATTCATTATCAATAGTAGTTAATAACACCATTTCCTATTTCTATTATTGTGAGATAATTATGAGTGTATGGGATAATTTTTGGCGCTTAGATACACTTGATATTGGTTTTTATGACAATACTTCCGCTCAAAGGGCGACTATTTATGCGAATGAAAAAAATCAGGTTGAATTTTATATTAAAGTTAAAATTGTTGATAAAAACAACAATCCGCTCGATATCCCTGATAAAGAGTTAATCAACAATATCTATTTAGTCCATTATGCCGATGGCAATACGAATCTCCACCCATGGAAAGCAACAAGTAACAAAAATGATTATGCTAAAGTTGTCGCCTGGAATGCCCAATTAAGTGAGCCAAAAATTGAAACTTATGCAGGTGAAAAGATGGTAAAATACTATCTTTCCGCATCAGAGTCTAATCGTAATCTTGATATTAGTGCAGGAATTTATATTCCAGGCGTCGGCCAGTTTGATACTAGTCAAAATGGCACAAACACCAAAAATGGACCGCGAGGAGAATCAGGCTCGGTATTTGTTTCCCCTAAATATAAACAGGTTAAATCTATTCCTGCTATTGATTATAGCAAACCTGAAAATATAGAAGTAAAAGAAATACCCACAGCCATCAATAATTTTAAAGAAATTATGTCCGATGGATTAGTTCAGCAAACCAATTTTGCTTGGCCAGCAACGGGCACATGGCATGTAGGACAGAGTTCAAAAGCACAGTTTACTATTCACCCTAAACTGAATAAAAATGATTATGTATTTCATAGAGGCGATCCTCGCCGAAATAATGTAAATTTATCCACATGCCGATTCCCCGCAGCACCTGATATGATCCGCGGCACAGGAGGGAATAATTTTGATGCGCAATTTGTATTTGTTAATCGAGGAGCATATGGTGTACTAAATGATAGTAAATTTGCTGCTGTCACAGGAGCTAATGGTCAATATGAATATATCATTGGCAAAAACGATGGTCGTCATCATTGGACACAAACATTGAAATATGGCTATATTACTGTTGATATTTGTAATCATCGCATTCCATGGAGTGGCATGAGTAAACTTAAATGGAGTGACGCGGGTAAAATAATTGAAGTCGATGTGACTGATAATTATGGTAATAGTGGTGTCATTACGATTTCAGCGATTAAAGATGGTAATGAACGTTGGCCGGGTTTTTATATTAACGGACAATAACTCTGTTTATCAGTAAATAAATAGATATTCTCGGTTTTATTGCATTAATATTAAGATTTTAATTTTTATTACGCTGTATGAATTATTAGACAATTAAAGCGTAAAATATGCTTATTGAATAGAGAGTTTGTCCATTGATAAAATTTGTTATTTATGGCGCATGTGTAGTGTCTCTATCCTTTACAATAAAATCTATGCAGTACCATAAGTTTTAAATGTGTGCATCTCGCGCTAGTGTTTTTAATAAATCGATGCTCTTACTCTACAAAGTTATTTTTATAACGGCATTGCCAATTTTTTTATCTTTAATCGGACTTATTTAATAACTTGATTGCTGTCCTAATTGCCATACTACTATCGATATTCTTTACTATTGGATAAAAACATAGGTCAATTACTTTTCTTATAAAACAATAAACAGATTTCTTATTGCGGTTTTTACATAACGCAAACAAAAATCTCTATTCACCAATATCAGAATGACCCAGCTCAAACTCCCACTGAATTCTATATTTATCTATAAAATAAAAATATCTTATTTTACCAACTATATCACATACATTCTGTTTTGCTGTTTGATTATTTTCCGCTTCATTGTCAATAAATTGAAATTCAGCGGGTGTAATATTATCGATTTTATATGGCTTATAGTCTTCATGATCAGTAATTAATTTTGTATCCGGCATATTTTTAATATGGAAATAAGCATCATCAATATTATCTACTTTCAGACAAATATGTCCTATGCCTCCTATATCATTACTGAATTTTTCTGCGGTATTACTTTCTTTTCCTAATGGTGAATGATATTGCATTAACTCAATATAAATTGCTGTATTAGGAATTTGTAAAAATGAAATTGTGACATCAACTTCCTCAGGAGATTGCATAAATCCAGCTGATTTAGCAAAACCAATATTTTTAAAATGGGGAAATATTTGTACCTGTTTAGCTGAAAAAAGCTTTTTATAGTATTCAACCGCTGACGGCAAATTATCCACAACAACATTAATATGACCTAAACCAATAACTTTAAAGATCATACTTTCTCCTTAGCAAAATATCTAAATACCATGGTATACATAGCAATGACTATTAGATTAATTATGATATTGGTTGCAAAAAAATTAGCAATATTCAGATTAAGGTGGCGAAAAGCCAGCCAAAACTTTAGAGTCAGTATAATTAGCGGAAAGCACCAAGTCACGATACTAACTCCTAAAAAACATCTATGTGTTCTTCTGGTTACAAAATTAATACGACATAAAATAATACAGCTCTTACTCAGAGCATTTCTATAAAAATATAATCAAGTGATATTATTTTAATTTATTGATTAAAAAAAATTTTATATTAATAGTACCTATATAGAGTACTATTAATAGCTAAATCTAGTACTATAAGTACTTTTCATAAATAATAATGGCTTAACTACATAATTATTTAGTTGATATAACCAACTCTATAGCCTATTTTAATCTAACAGCTTCAATGCGTTTCATGCCAATCATATAATTACGCAGCTTTTTACCTATGATCTCAATAGGATGATTACGGATCGCTTCATTGACAGCCTGCAATTGCTTATTGTCAATATGACTAACAGGCATACTTTTTGCTAAGTCGCCTGGCTGTAAAGCCGCCATAAAATCTTTCAGTAAAGGTATTGCTGCAAAAGCGAATAGATAATTACCATATTCGGCAGTATCGGAAATAACGACATTCATCTCATATAAACGCTTACGCGCAATAGTATTCGCGATCAATGGTAATTCATGTAACGATTCATAATAAGCAGACTCTGCGACAATACCTGCTTGCAACATAGTCTCATAGGCTAATTCAACGCCAGCTTTGGTCATCGCGACTAATAAAAGACCATGGTCAAAATAATCCTGTTCTAAAATTTCTTCCTCATAGGCAGGATAATTTTCAAACGCCGTTTGCCTTGTTTCTGCCCGCCAAGTGAGTAAATCTTTATCATTATTTTGCCAATCTGCCATCATGGTCGCTGAAAATTTGCCGGACATAATGTCATCCATATGTTGCTGAAATAATGGCGCCATAATTGTTTTTAGTTGTTCAGATAATGCAAATGCCCGCAATTTAGCTGGATTAGATAAACGATCCATCATGAGCGTAATGCCACCTTGTTTTAATGCTTCGGTGATTGTTTCCCAGCCATATTGTATTAATTTTCCCGCATAACCCGGTTCGACACCCGCTGCAACCATTTTGTCGTAACACAACAATGAGCCGGCTTGTAGCATGCCACATAAAATAGTCTGTTCACCCATCAGATCTGATTTTACTTCGGCCACAAAAGAGGACTCCAGTACACCAGCGCGATGACCGCCTGTGGCAACTGCCCAGGCTTTGGCAATACTAATCCCTTCACTTTGCGGATCATTTTCCGGATGAACAGCAATCAGCGTTGGCACGCCAAAACCGCGCAGATACTCTTCACGCACTTCAGTACCCGGGCATTTTGGCGCAACCATAACAACGGTAATGTCATGGCGGATCTGCTCACCCACTTCAACAATATTGAAACCATGAGAATAACCTAATGCAGCACCCTGCTTCATTAATGGTTGAATGGCCTGCACGACAGCAGAGTGTTGTTTATCCGGTGTTAAATTGATAACTAAATCCGCTTGTGGAATTAATGTTTCATAACTACCCACGGTAAAACCATTTTCTATCGCCTGACACCATGAAGGGCGCTTTTCATCAATAGCTTCTTTGCGCAATGCATAAGCAATATCCAGTCCGGAATCGCGCATATTTAATCCCTGATTAAGACCTTGCGCACCACAGCCAACAATCACAATTTTTTTATCTTTTAAATAAAGGGATCCATCAACAAATTCATCACGAGCCATAAAACGGCATTGACTTAATTGTAATAATTTTTGGCGCAGATTTAAGGTATTAAAATAATTAGCCATTGATTAATTTCCCTTATAACTTCAGTATGTTATGGTATATTTTCTATTATTTTATTGTCAGATTACTTAACAAAAAAGTATCGCTATGATTACTATATGTGATCAAATATATTGCGTAAATTGATATATTTAAAATATCATATTGCAAAAATTGCAATATTGATTTATCACTTTTTATCACAGGAGGCGTGATGGATATTCGCGATCTAAAGCTATTTTTACATCTAGCTGATAGCTGTCACTTCGGACGCACGGCTAATGCAATGCATATCAGTCCATCAACATTATCTCGCCAAATACAACGCCTGGAAGAAAGTTTTGGTCATATTTTATTTATGCGTGATAATAGAAGCGTAAGCCTCACCGAGGCAGGAAAACAATTTAAACAATTTGCCCAACAAACACTGCTTCAATATCAGCAACTTCGCCACTCACTTAACCAACAGAGCGCGTTATTGACCGGCGAATTACGCCTTTTTTGCTCAGTCACTGCCGCCTATAGTCATTTACCTAAGATCCTGGATAACTTTAGGTTAGAAAATCCTTTAATCGAAATTAAATTAACCACTGGCGACGCAGCGGATGCCGTCAATAACGTTGCTAGACAAGTTGCCGATTTGGCGATTGCCGGTAGACCTGAAAAATTACCTGATAATATGTTATTTAACAAATTAGGCGAAATTCCGCTCGTCTTGATAGCTCCATCACTTGCTGGCACAATTCGGCAACAAGTTTCACAACCGCAACCGAACTGGCAACAAATCCCTTTTATCCTGCCAGAGCACGGACCTACCCGCAAAAAAATAGAGCTTTGGTTTCAGCGCCATGCTATTAATAATCCAGTAATTTATGCTACCGTGTCCGGCCATGAGGCCATTGTATCGATGGTAGCACTCGGTTGCGGTATTGCATTAATACCCAAAGTGGTCGTTGATAATAGCCCAGAATCTGTACGCGATCGTATTTGGCAACTTGATCCTATTTCACTGGTTGAACCTTTTGATATTGGCATTTGTGTTTTAAACAAACGCCTTAATGAACCATTAGTTCGGGCATTCTGGCAATTGCTGCCTGATACCACTTTGCGCAGTCAATAATTGACTTGGCGGCGCTAAAAAGAATTGGAATGAGGCATTATTGCTTTCATCACGATGCTCATAATCCAATGCAGCAAGATGACGCTCAAAAAGGGCTTCTGAACCAGATAGTTCAAAGGCCGCCAAAACACGCCCATAATCAGTGCCATGACTACGATAATGAAAAAGTGTAATATTCCAATAAGTGCCTAACGTTAGTAAAAACTTCAGCAGTGCGCCAGGAGACTCAGGAAAGACAAAGCTTAATAGCCGCTCATTGAGTGGCTTTGACGGACGTCCGCCCACCATGTAACGTACATGGAGCCTGGCCATTTCATCAAGGGAAAGATCAGCTACGCCATAACCGGCTCGTCGTAAATCTGCAACAATATCAGCACATTCATCAACCCCATAGCTCAATCGAACTCCAACAAAAATAGACGCTTGCTTTGAATTTATGTCGTTATAACGATAATTAAATTCTGTCACACTACGCTCACCCAATATTTGGCAGAAGCGCAAAAAACTGCCTTTTTGCTCAGGAATGGTAACAGCTAACAATGCTTCTCGTTGTTCGCCTAATTCACAACGTTCTGAAACATAACGCAAGCCATGAAAATTGATATTGGCGCCCGATAAAATATGGGCTAAACGTTCAGCTTTTATACCATGCTGCTGAACATATTTTTTCAAACCTGCCAACGCCAATGCACCTGCTGGCTCTGCTACAGCGCGTACCTCTTCAAATAAATCTTTAATGGCAGCACAGATATTATCACTATTAACCGTAATAATATCATCGACATATTTTTGACATAGACGAAAAGTTTCATCGCCAATACGCTTAACGGCTACCCCTTCAGCAAATAAACCCACAGTAGGTAAATCTACCGGATGACCCGCTGCTAAAGCGGCTTTGAGGCAAGCTGCATCTTCGGTCTCAACAGCAATAATTTTAATATCAGGCATTAGTTGTTTGAGTAGGATCGCAATACCAGCAATCAATCCTCCGCCGCCAACGGGCACAAAAATACGATCAAGGTGAGGAGCTTGTTGTAACAATTCCATCGCTACCGTTGCTTGACCTGCAATGACTGCCGGATGATCAAAAGGTGGCACATAGGTGTATCCCTTCTGATGCGCAATTTCGATAGCTTTTGCTTTTGCCTCATCAAAATTCGCCCCATATAAAAGCACCTCAGCCTGTAAACATCGAACAGCATCAACTTTGATATCTGATGTGGCTAATGGCATCACAATTAGTGCCGGGATCCCCATCCGACTGGCAGATAACGCAACACCTTGTGCATGATTACCAGCCGAAGCGGTAATAACACCACTCGCTCGCTGCTCGGCTGACAAACTAGCAATCATGTTATAAGCGCCACGTAGCTTAAAACTATGCATTAATTGCAGATCTTCACGCTTAACAAAAATTGTATTATCAAATCGCTCAGAGATTTTTTTCATCTCCTGTAATGGGGTGACTTGTGCAACTTGATAAACGGGTGCCTTTAGTGCTGCGCTTAAATAATCCGCAGCTGAAGGTGAACTCTGCAAACAAGACATCACCATTTTATCCTCCTAGCTTAGCTCTATCACGCACCGCTCCCTTATCTGCGCTTGTTGCCAATGCAGCATAAGCGCGTAGGGCAAATGAAACTTTACGTTTACGCTTGCGTGGCATCCATGCTTTGTCGCCACGCTGCAATTCAGATTGTCTACGTTGATCTAATAATGTGTTATCAATATTTAAGGCAATCCTGCGAGCGGGAATATCAATATCAATAATATCGCCATCTTCAATTAAGGCAATCAAACCACCACTTGCCGCTTCTGGCGAAATATGACCAATGGATAATCCTGAACTACCACCAGAAAAACGGCCATCAGTAATTAATGCACAACTACTGGCTAATCCCATTGATTTGAGATAAGACGTAGGATAAAGCATTTCCTGCATACCTGGCCCTCCTCTTGGCCCTTCATAGCGAATTACCACGACATCTCCAGCAACAATTTTGCCGTTCAATATTGCAGCTACCGCCTCCTCTTGACTATCAAACACCTTGGCTGAACCACGAAATGTCAGGCAATTTTCATTAACTCCTGCGGTTTTGACAATACAGCCATCGACTGCCAGGTTACCAAATAAAACAGCCAATCCGCCATCCTGGCTATAGGCATGCGCTAAATTGCGAATACATCCTGTTTGACGATCGAGATCTAAGGATGGCCAACGACATGTTTGTGAAAATGCTTGAGTAGTACGAATACCGGCCGGCCCTGCAGCATACATCTGTTTTACTGCATCATCCTGCGTCAATATGACATCATACTGGGCTAACATTTGGTTGACATTCAAACCCAAAATATTTTTTACCTGACGATTAAGTAATTGCGCGCGATCTAACTCACCTAAAATAGCGATCACCCCACCGGCCCGATGGACATCTTCCATATGATATTTGGCCGTACTGGGTGCTACTTTACACAAATGTGGTACTTTGCGTGATAAACGATCAATATCCGCCAAAGTAAAATCAACCTCAGCTTCCTGTGCTGCCGCTAATAAATGTAATACCGTATTAGTCGATCCTCCCATTGCAATATCCAGTGTCATCGCATTTTCAAATGCCGCTTTAGTGGCAATATTGCGTGGTAAAACACTATCATCATCTTGCTCATAGTATTTTTTCGTGATCTTAACAATACGTTTGCCCGCATCCAAAAACAGCTGTTTACGATCGGTATGCGTCGCAAGTAAAGAACCGTTGCCAGGCAAAGATAATCCTAATACCTCGGTCAAACAGTTCATTGAATTAGCAGTAAACATGCCTGAGCATGAGCCGCAAGTCGGGCAAGCTGAACGTTCGATTTGTTCACTTTCTTGATCACTTACAGCCGGATCCGCACTTTTGATCATGGCATCGACCAAATCAAGTTTAATAATCTGATCAGAAAGTTTGCTTTTTCCTGCCTCCATCGGGCCACCCGATACAAAAACAGCCGGAATATTTAAGCGCAACGCAGCCATCAGCATACCTGGTGTGATTTTGTCACAATTAGAAATACAAACCATCGCATCGGCACAATGAGCATTAACCATATATTCAACAGAATCAGCAATAAGCTCGCGGGACGGCAACGAATACAACATACCGCCATGCCCCATTGCAATACCATCATCAACCGCAATGGTATTAAACTCTTTTGCCACACCGCCAACGGCTTCTATTTGTTTAGCCACTAGCTGACCAAGATCACGTAGATGCACATGACCAGGGACAAATTGCGTAAATGAATTGACAACCGCAATAATTGGCTTGCCAAAATCAGCGTCGGTCATTCCAGTTGCCCGCCAAAGTGCCCTGGCACCAGCCATATTACGGCCATTGACCGTTGTAGCAGAACGATATTCTGGCATTTTTGCTCCCTTAGTATAAAAATTGACGATAATAAGACGCCAATAAACATCTCGCAATTTGAACTAACTATTGACAGGATCTAACCAGTTCCATTTATCTTTTGTCGTACCATCAAACAAACCAAAAAAAGCCTGCTGGATACGTTTGGTTACTGGGCCACAGTGACCAATCCCGACTTGAATACCATCAACACTACGAACTGGCGTAATCTCAGCAGCAGTACCGGTCATAAAAATTTCATCCGCCAGATACAACGATTCACGTGATAACATTTGTTCACGAACTTCAAATCCCAATTCAGTAGCTAACTTGATAATTGCATCACGTGTAATGCCGGGTAGTGCTGACGAGGTAAATGGTGGTGTAAAAAGTACCTTATCTTTAACTTCAAATAGGTTCTCACCCGCACCTTCGGAAATATAACCACTAACATCTAACGCAATTCCTTCCTGATAGCCATGACGACGCGCTTCACTACCTACCAGTAAAGACGATAAATAATTACCACCGGCTTTAGCGGCTGTCGGAATGGTATTGGGAGCGGCACGATGCCAAGACGAAACCATTGCATCAATACCTTGTTCTAGTGCTTTTTCACCTAAATACGTTCCCCATGGAAAAGCCGCAATAATGACATCCGTTTTATAACCTGGTGGTGGATTAACGCCCATACCAACATCACCAATAAAAACGAGTGGTCTAATATAGCCGCTCACTAACTTATTTTTACGGATGGTTTCGCGACAGGCTACCATTAATTCATCAACGCTTTGGTTTAAAGGCATGCGATAAATTTTTGCTGAATCGTGTAAACGCTGCATATGCTCACGATGGCGAAAAATTACTGGACCTTGATGAGAGTGATAACAGCGAATACCTTCAAAAACCGAAGTACCATAATGCAAAGAGTGAGACATAACATGTATCTTTGCTTCCGCCCAGGGCACCATTTCTCCGTTGAACCAAATATAATCTGCCTTTTTTGTCATTTTTTTACCTTACATTACGATTGATTGTTTGACAGCTTGTTGCTTGATTTCAATATCAAACACATCTACCAATTTAATTAACTGTGAACACAGTATATTCAGTGGACGTTGACTATTAACCGTTATCTCAATGCTAACGTTATTTCCATCCGATCGTTGATTCATAATTATTGCATTAACCTGAAATCCCCGATGACGAGTTACCCGCAAAATGCGCTCTAAAATCTCTGGCCGAAAGCGCGCTTCAATATTTAATCGATAGTGTCTCATAAGGGTTGCTCCATCATTTTTTCATTGCTGGCACCTGGAGGAACCAACGGCCAAACATTTTCTAATTCATTAATAGACACCTGTAGCAAAAAGGGGCCAGCATGACTAAATAATCTATCTAGTGCGTCGTTAATTTCTGATGTGTGTGTAATACACTGACCGGCAATATTGAATGATGCAGCTAGCGCAATAAAATCTGGATTATCCGTTAACTGGGTTTCACTATAGCGTTGTTGAAAAAATAGTTCTTGCCACTGACGTACCATACCCAAACGCTGGTTATCGATAAGCACAATTTTGATCGGTAATTGTTTGCGCTTTATGGTAGCTAATTCCTGAATATTCATCATAAAAGAACCATCACCTGAAATACAGATTACCGCTGCATTAGGGCGAGCTAACTGAGCGCCAATTGCGGCTGGAATGCCAAATCCCATTGAACCTAATCCACTAGAGGTAATAAAATTTTCCGGTGCTCGAAATGCCATATGCTGTGCCGTCCACATCTGATGTTGTCCAACATCGGTTGTAACAATCGTATCAGCATGCATACGTTCTGAGATTTGTTTTAACAAAGTAGGGGCATTGATAACATCCCCAATATAGTTATAATTCCATTCATACTCGCTTTTCAATGCGCTTATTTTGGCTTGCCATGATGCAATATTTAATGGACGTGCTAATTGCGGTAACAATAGTTTTGCATCACCGAGTAAACAAACATAAGCCTGACGCAATTTATTCAATTCAGCACAATCTATATCTAAATGGATGACTTTGGCATTAGGCGCAAATGTATTCAATTTGCCGGTCACACGATCATCAAACCTTGCACCTACCGCCAGCAATAGATCACATTCCTGTACTGCAAAATTTGCCGCTTTGTTACCATGCATACCCAACATCCCCAAATAATATGGATCATTTGCTGTGACGGCACCTAGTCCCTTTAATGTAGAAACAGTGGGTAATCCAGTGATAGCAATAAAATCTCTCAACTCAGCGACCGCTCCTGACATACCAACACCACCACCCACATACAAAATAGGCTGTTTCGCTTGTTGCATAATTTCACATGCAGTTGCTAATTGATTGGCAGAATAAAATGATTTTTGTGCAACTGGCATAAAATAGGGCGGCAAATGGGTCGTTTGTAACTGTATATCTTTAGGAATATCAATTAAGACGGGTCCTGGACGCCCCGTTGTCGCAATACTGAAAGCCTCAGTAATCACCTGTGGCAACATCTCAACAGAATCCACTAAGAAACTGTGTTTTGTACAAGCTAAAGAAAGACTTAAAACGTCAACTTCCTGAAAGGCATCTGTGCCAATAAGCTCCAAAGCAACCTGTCCTGTTATGGCAACAATAGGCACTGAATCTAATAATGCATCAGCTAAACCAGTGATCAAATTCGTTGCCCCAGGCCCAGATGTTGCGATACAGATCCCTGGTTTATTCGTTGCTCTGGCATAACCAATTGCAGCCATAACAGCACCTTGCTCATGACGACATAATAGATGCTGCAAATCACTATCATATAAAGCATCATAAACAGGCATAATGGCCCCACCCGGATAACCAAAAATCTGTTCAACCCCTTGGCTAATTAATGCCTGAACTAACCATTGCGCTCCATTCATTATCTGCTCCCGCACCCTAATTTATGTGGTTATTTTTTAAATTCTCACCGCTAACTAACACAAATTTAAAGCTAAAAAAAACCCCGCGCCTTTCGGTGCGGGGTTCTTGTGAAATCTGGCTAGTTATTCTGCCTTTCTTCTTCCAAGTGCTGCCCCGCACGGTGGGATAATCACCACCACGCTCACAATAATTAGGTTAATTATTAGGACAAACACGTTAGACATAATATTCGTTCTTTGATCTCGATAATTTATTTACTTATTTAGTGTTAACACGTTGCCATTTATTTGACAATAGTTATTTTATTTTTTTATTAAAAAATAAAAAATAACGATTAGAATCAATAAATTTACTTTATAATAAGATTATTAAACATTTTATGGAAAATAATTAAAATAAAAAATTACAAAATTCAAAAATTATAGAAAATAACACCAATATATAAATATTATTTAGCTTTGTGTAAAATTATTAGCTTAAGTTTAATCAGCTAAACTTAGATTATAATGTAGATCGCTTTAAATAATTAATAGCCGATTTTTTATTATAAATAATGACAACACTGTCCTAAAAAATTACAACAAAAGTAAAAATTTCTGATACTTCTCTAACAACCTTCCCATATTCATCAAAATCTAGTTGTCCTTAATTTACCGACGAAGAAAATTGAAATATGGACATGTTAGGGAGGAAATATGGCATTAGCTGTTATTTACACCAGAGCTTCAATTGGTATGCATGCCCCACGGGTAACTGTTGAGGCACATATTAGTAATGGACTACCTGGTCTTACCTTAGTAGGATTGCCAGAAACAGCTGTAAAAGAAGCGCGTGATCGTGTTAGAAGTGCTTTAATAAATAGTGGTTTTCAGTATCCATCTAAAAGAATAACCATCAATTTAGCACCTGCCGATCTGCCAAAAGAAGGCGGACGCTATGATCTCGCTATTGCACTCGCCATTTTAGCGGCATCGGAACAAATTACATCAATAAAATTAAATCAATTTGAATTCCTTGGCGAATTAGCACTTTCTGGCCAAATTCGTCGAATAACAGGAGTAATAACCGCGGCACAAGCAGCATTAAAAAATCAGCGTAAATTGATTACTTCTATAGAAAACGCAAATGAATTAAATTTATTACCAACTGAGAGTGTTTATTTTTGCGAACATCTACTAGCTATTTGTCATTTCTTACATGATCAAAATACTTTACCTCACAATCGAGAAACACCTATTACCAACCACAAGCAGACTAACGTAACTGATATCAATGATATAATTGGTCAACAACACGCCAAGCGCGCATTAGAGATTACAGCCGCCGGAGGACATAACCTTTTATTGCTTGGCCCACCTGGCACAGGTAAGACCATGCTTGCCAATCGCCTAATTACTATCTTACCTGATCTAACCAATCAAGAAGCGCTAGAGGTAGCTTCAATAAAAAGTTTATGTGATATTTCATTTAATAACGAAAAATGGCCTACACGGCCATTTAGAGCTCCTCATCACAGTGCTTCTATGGCAGCATTAATAGGTGGCGGCAGCTTACCCAAACCTGGGGAAATATCTTTAGCCCATAATGGTATTCTATTTCTTGATGAACTAGCTGAATTTGAACGAAAAGTACTCGATGCCCTTAGGGAACCCTTAGAATCTGGTGAAATAATAATTTCGCGTGCAAAAGCTAAAGTTAATTTTCCAGCCAATATTCAGCTTATTGCCGCTTTAAATCCCAGCGCGATGGGCCACTATAAAGGTATATATAACCGAGCTAGCCCAAAACAGATCCTCCGTTATCTAGCAAAGATATCTGGGCCATTCTTAGATCGTTTTGATCTCTCTATAGAGGTACCTCTTTTACCACTAGGGACATTAAGTCACTCTACACCAACAAATGAAACCAGTTTCAATATAAAACAACGAGTGATACAAGCAAGAAAACAACAAATTGAACGTTCGGGTAAAATTAATGCAAAACTAAGTAGCAAAGAAGCCTCACTTTTTTGTATACTAAAGCCGAATGATGCCCTTTTTTTAGAAACAACATTAAATAAACTTGGCCTCTCAATCAGAGCTTGGAATCGTATATTAAAAGTTTCACGAACTATTGCCGATTTAAAACAGCAACAACAAATTGAAAAAATTGATATTATTGAAGCAATTAGTTACCGCAGTATGGATAAGCTACTTATTCAGTTACAAAAACAAATTGCATAATAAAGGGGTGCTAAAACCCCTTTTTTTAGATCTATGATGATATTAATCTTCAGTATCGGTATAGTCTTCTGAGGGATCTAGTTGTGGTTTACCTCCAGATAAGGTATGAAAACGCTTAGGTCGGCTAATACGAGTCATATACTTAGACCATACTTTTTCTTCTAGTGTCACAGGTTCGCGTTCACCGCGACACATAGCTACAAAAAGTTTTTCTTCTTCTGTCTGTGGTTGACGCTTACCTAAATCAAGTTCATTGAAAGCTTGACCGCAACGTTCTAACAACTGAGCTTCTTTAATGGTGAAATCACCATGACGAGAAAAACCTCGAGGATAATTTTTATTATCAAAAAAACGATTAGTCGTGATAAAGCTTTCTGCCATCTAACACACTCCTACCTCTCTAATGTCACACTCATTATGGCGCGGAGTATTAGTTAGCTATTGCATTCTGTAAAACAAAACATTTAAATCGTTAAGATTAAAAATTTTGGAGATTGTTGTGGATACTGAATTATTAAAAACTTTTTTAGAAGTTAGTAAAACTCGACATTTTGGTCGAGCAGCCGAATCGTTATACCTAACACAATCAGCTGTCAGTTTTCGAATACGTCAATTAGAAACTCAATTAGGGACTATTTTATTTGCCCGGCATCGCAATAACATTCGTTTAACTGCGGCAGGCGAACGCTTGATTCCCTACGCAAAATCGTTAATAAATACCTGGCTACAAGCTAAAAAAGAAATTTCTCAACAATCATTACACACAGAATTTTCAATAGGCTCAACAATATTACTATGGGAAGGATGCTTAACAAATTGGATACAACTTATCTATCAAAAACATAAAGAGCTTC
Organism: Arsenophonus apicola; assembly: GCF_020268605.1. Classification (NCBI taxonomy): domain Bacteria; kingdom Pseudomonadati; phylum Pseudomonadota; class Gammaproteobacteria; order Enterobacterales; family Morganellaceae; genus Arsenophonus; species Arsenophonus apicola. The sequence goes on along the minus strand of NZ_CP084222.1, from coordinate 206,006 downwards.
ATCTTGAATGCAGAATATCAACGCGACAATCTTTAGTAAAACAGCTTCATTCACGTGAACTTGATTTACTTATTGCAACCGAACCACCAAAAATGGATGAGTTTGAAAGCGCTATCATTGGTGAAATAAAATTACAACTGATAACAAATAAAAAAAATTTAACGCTATCGAAATTCAATCTTATCAAACTTGACTGGAATGCTGATTTCAATATTACTGAAAATTCATCTTTACTTGAAAATTCGCCTACACTACTAACAACATCGGCTAATCTTGCCCGGGAGCTATTATATCCAACAAAATCCGCCGCTGTTTTACCCATTCATTGGCTTAATCAATACCTTGAATTAGAAACCCTATTGCCCGTTGTCTATAGCAAACCAATTTATGCTATTTGGTTACAAAATAATGGACACGAAACATTGATTGATAAATTAGTAAAAATACCTATTAAGAATAATTAATTATGAATAAGTAAAATATAAACTTTTAGCCATATAACCAATTATTAATAAAAAATATTTATTATGGCCAAAAAGTACAAAAAACGATCGTAATGTTTTTGTCTCTAATATCTATGAAAAATAAGATGATAGACTAAAGATCCATCAATTTAATAAATAAAAATTAGAATATTAAAAATAGAAACATAGTTTTGAGGGATCCATAGAAAAATACCCAGTCAATAAAACTGGGTTTTTTGATATTTAATAACATTATTTATAAAGCTATAAATGGCAGGGGCGGAGAGACTCGAACTCCCAACACCCGGTTTTGGAGACCGGTGCTCTACCAATTGAACTACGCCCCTAAATAGGTGGCGGTGCGGACGGGGCTCGAACCCGCGACCCCCGGCGTGACAGGCCGGTATTCTAACCAACTGAACTACCGCACCACCCGATTTATTTCACTAATGGCCTCAGCCATTAGCATTAAATTAACGTCTGGCAGCTCCCTACTCTCACATGGGGAGACCCCACACTACCATCGGCGCTACGGCATTTCACTTCTGAGTTCGGCATGGGATCAGGTGGCACCACCGCGCTATTACCGCCAGACAAATTCTTTTTTCGCTATCCTGTTTCGTTACGCTACTGCCTCGGGCGCTCATCTCGGCTGCCTCTCGCTATGCGCAGGCCATCTCGCCCGTTGACTTCTAGCGCCGTAACCGCTTACAGGCACCAATCTCTGAACAAGCTAAAATCTCTTCTCAAAACACCTTCGGTGTTGTCAGGTTAAGCCTCTCGGGTCATTAGTACTGGTTAGCTCAACGTATCGCTACGCTTACACACCCAGCCTATCTACGTCCTCGTCTCGAACACCCCTTATAGGACATTACTGTCAGGGAAGACTCATCTTGAGGCAAGTTTCCCGCTTAGATGCTTTCAGCGGTTATCTCTTCCGCACTTAGCTACCAGGCGATGCCATTGGCATGACAACCTGTACACCAGTGGTGCGTCCACTCCGGTCCTCTCGTACTAGGAGCAGCCCCCCTCAATCTTCCTTCGCCCACGACAGATAGGGACCGAACTGTCTCACGACGTTCTAAACCCAGCTCGCGTACCACTTTAAATGGCGAACAGCCATACCCTTGGGACCTACTTCAGCCCCAGGATGTGATGAGCCGACATCGAGGTGCCAAACACCGCCGTCGATATGAACTCTTGGGCGGTATCAGCCTGTTATCCCCGGAGTACCTTTTATCCGTTGAGCGATGGCCCTTCCATTCAGAACCACCGGATCACTAAGACCTACTTTCGTACCTGCTCGCGCCGTCACGCTCGCAGTCAAGCTGGCTTATGCCTTTGCACTAACCTCACGATGTCCGACCGTGATTAGCCAACCTTCGTGCTCCTCCGTTACTCTTTGGGAGGAGACCGCCCCAGTCAAACTACCCACCAGACACTGTCCTCAGCCCGGATTACGGGCCCAAGTTAGAACATCAAACATTAAAGGGTGGTATTTCAACGTCGGCTCCATGCGAACTGGCGTCCACACTTCAAAGCCTCCCACCTATCCTACACATCAAGGCTCAATGTTCAGTGTCAAGCTATAGTAAAGGTTCACGGGGTCTTTCCGTCTTGCCGCGGGTACACTGCATCTTCACAGCGAGTTCAATTTCACTGAGTCTCGGGTGGAGACAGCCTGGCCATCATTACGCCATTCGTGCAGGTCGGAACTTACCCGACAAGGAATTTCGCTACCTTAGGACCGTTATAGTTACGGCCGCCGTTTACTGGGGCTTCGATCAAGAGCTTCGCCTTACGGCTTACCCCATCAATTAACCTTCCAGCACCGGGCAGGCGTCACACCGTATACGTCCACTTTCGTGTTTGCACAGTGCTGTGTTTTTAATAAACAGTTGCAGCCAGCTGGTATCTGCGACTGGCTTCAGCTCCATGGGCGAACCACTTCACCTAACGCCAGCGTGCCTTCTCCCGAAGTTACGGCACCATTTTGCCTAGTTCCTTCACCCGAGTTCTCTCAAGCGCCTGAGTATTCTCTACCTAACCACCTGTGTCGGTTTGGGGTACGATTAATGGTTACCTATCGCTTAGAGGCTTTTCCTGGAAGCCGGGCATCAACTACTTCACCACCTTAGTGGCTCGTCATCACGCCTCAGTGTCTTGGTCATGCGGATTTGCCGGCATAACCCACCTACACGCTTAAACCGGGACAACCGTCGCCCGGATAGCCTAGCCTTCTCCGTCCCCCCTTCGCAGTCACCCTTAGTACGGGAATATTAACCCGTTTCCCATCGACTACGCTTTTCAGCCTCGCCTTAGGGTCGACTTACCCTGCCCCGATTAACGTTGGACAGGAACCCTTGGTCTTTCGGCGAGCGGGTTTTCACCCGCTTTATCGTTACTTATGTCAGCATTCGCACTTCTGATACCTCCAGCAGACCTCTCAGTCCACCTTCGACGGCTTACAGAACGCTCCCCTACCCAACAACATTGCTGTCGCTGCCGCAGCTTCGGTGCATGGTTTAGCCCCGTTACATCTTCCGCGCAGGCCGACTCGACCAGTGAGCTATTACGCTTTCTTTAAATGATGGCTGCTTCTAAGCCAACATCCTGGCTGTCTAAGCCTTCCCACTTCGTTTCCCACTTAACCATGACTTTGGGACCTTAGCTGGCGGTCTGGGTTGTTTCCCTCTTCACGACGGACGTTAGCACCCGCCGTGTGTCTCCCGTGATTACATTCTTCGGTATTCGGAGTTTGCATCGGGTTGGTAAGTCGGGATGACCCCTAGCCGAAACAGTGCTCTACCCCGAAGATGAGTTCACGAGGCGCTACCTAAATAGCTTTCGGGGAGAACCAGCTATCTCCCGGTTTGATTGGCCTTTCACCCCAGCCACAAGTCATCCGCTAATTTTTTCAACATTAGTCGGTTCGGTCCTCCAGTTAGTGTTACCCAACCTTCAACCTGCCCATGGCTAGATCACCGGGTTTCGGGTCTATACCCTGCAACTTGACGCCCAGTTAAGACTCGGTTTCCCTACGGCTCCCCTATGCGGTTAACCTTGCTACAGAATATAAGTCGCTGACCCATTATACAAAAGGTACGCAGTCACCCCATCCTCAAATGTCCCGCTTGTCTTTGCGGCCAATCTTGTCCGCTTTTTTAACTTCCGCTGCTCGTGTACTTTTAGGTACACTGCGCTGCGGCTTGAAAAAACCGAACAACCTTGTTGGCAAAGCCTGCGCTGTTATTGTGATGGTATGCCATCACCCAACTGCCGAGGCACTTGAGTGATGGGGCTCCCACTGCTTGTACGTACACGGTTTCAGGTTCTTTTCACTCCCTCGCCGGGGTTCTTTTCGCCTTTCCCTCACGGTACTGGTTCACTATCGGTCAGTCAGGAGTATTTAGCCTTGGAGGATGGTCCCCCCATATTCAGACAGGATAACACGTGTCCCGCCCTACTCTTCGAGCTCACCATACTAACATCTTCGGATACGGGGCTATCACCCTTTATTGCGCGCCTTTCCAGACCCTTCTCCTGATGCTAATATCGATGCTGACTCTGGGCTGCTCCCCGTTCGCTCGCCGCTACTGGGGGAATCTCGGTTGATTTCTTTTCCTCGGGGTACTGAGATGTTTCCAGTTCCCCGGTTCGCCCTCGTTTGACTATGTATTCATCAAACGATAGTGCATTAATGCACTGGGTTTCCCCATTCGGACATCGCCGGCTATAACGCTTCATATCAGCTTACCGACGCTTTTCGCAGATTAGCACGTCCTTCATCGCCTCTGACTGCCTAGGCATCCACCGTGTACGCTTCATTCGCTTAACCTCACAACCCGAAGATGTCTTTATTTCACTATCATTCTGATAGGTTATGGCTGCGCGTACAGTAATTCTTTGTTGGTAGTGCTCGCAATGCTCACGTACTTTTGTACGCTGCGCTTGCTGCGCGCTGGCCGCCTCGAATTCCTGACTGCTCGCTCATAACGCCTGCCTTCCTGACTGTGATGACACTTCACGTTGGAGTATTGAGAGTTCTCCACATTATTTTCTCAATAATGTGTGTTTCAATTTTTAGCTTGTTCCAGATTGTTAAAGAGCATAATTGTTAAACCAACTCGTTGAATTGGCTTAATCATTATCAAGTAAAGCACCGGCTTCACACATCGGTTCATGCGCGGCCTTTCTAATCACCGAAGTGGCGTCCCCTAGGGGATTCGAACCCCTGTTACCGCCGTGAAAGGGCGATGTCCTAGGCCTCTAGACGAAGGGGACTACAAGGTCTTCAGTCAATCTTAGATTGGCTTTACTCTCATCTTCATCAGACAATCTGTGTGAACACTCACATTCCATCTATCTCGGTAAGGAGGTGATCCAACCGCAGGTTCCCCTACGGTTACCTTGTTACGACTTCACCCCAGTCATGAATCACAAAGTGGTAAGCGCCATCCCGAAGGTTAAGCTACCTACTTCTTTGCAACCCACTCCCATGGTGTGACGGGCGGTGTGTACAAGGCCCGGGAACGTATTCACCGCGACATGCTGATCCGCGATTACTAGCGATTCCGACTTCATGGAGTCGAGTTGCAGACTCCAATCCGGACTTCGACGTACTTTCTGAGTTCCGCTTCCCCTCGCAGGCTCGCCTCTCTCTGTATACGCCATTGTAGCACGTGTGTAGCCCTACTCGTAAGGGCCATGATGACTTGACGTCATCCCCACCTTCCTCCGGTTTATCACCGGCAGTCTCCTTTGAGTTCCCGACCGTATCGCTGGCAACAAAGGATAAGGGTTGCGCCTCGTTGCGGGACTTAACCCAACATTTCACAACACGAGCTGACGACAGCCATGCAGCACCTGTCTCAGCGCTCCCGAAGGCACGCCTCTATCTCTAAAGGCTTCGCTGGATGTCAAGAGTAGGTAAGGTTCTTCGCGTTGCATCGAATTAAACCACATGCTCCACCGCTTGTGCGGGCCCCCGTCAATTCATTTGAGTTTTAACCTTGCGGCCGTACTCCCCAGGCGGTCGATTTAACGCGTTAGCTCCGGAGGCCACAGTTCATGACCACAACCTCCAAATCGACATCGTTTACAGCGTGGACTACCAGGGTATCTAATCCTGTTTGCTCCCCACGCTTTCGCACATGAGCGTCAGTCTCTGTCCAGGGGGCCGCCTTCGCCACCGGTATTCCTCCACATCTCTACGCATTTCACCGCTACACATGGAATTCTACCCCTCTACAAGACTCTAGCTAACCAGTCTTGAATGCCATTCCCAGGTTAAGCCCGGGGATTTCACATCCAACTTAATTAACCGCCTGCGTGCCCTTTACGCCCAGTAATTCCGATTAACGCTCGCACCCTCCGTATTACCGCGGCTGCTGGCACGGAGTTAGCCGGTGCTTCTTCTGTCGCTAACGTCAATTGCTAAGAATATTAACCTTAACACCTTCCTCACGACTGAAAGTACTTTACAACCCGAAGGCCTTCTTCATACACGCGGCATGGCTGCATCAGGCTTGCGCCCATTGTGCAATATTCCCCACTGCTGCCTCCCGTAGGAGTCTGGGCCGTGTCTCAGTCCCAGTGTGGCTGATCATCCTCTCAGACCAGCTAGAGATCGTCGCCTAGGTGAGCCTTTACCCCACCTACTAGCTAATCTCATATGGGTTCATCCGAAGGTGTGAGGCCTAATGGTCCCCCACTTTGCTCCTTAGAGATTATGCGGTATTAGCCACCGTTTCCAGTGGTTATCCCCCGCCTTCGGCCAGATCCCCATACCTTACTCACCCGTCCGCCGCTCGCCGGCAAGAAAGCAAGCTTTCTCCCGCTGCCGCTCGACTTGCATGTGTTAGGCCTGCCGCCAGCGTTCAATCTGAGCCATGATCAAACTCTTCAATTAAAAGTTTGATGCTCAAAGAATGTTTTACTGGCCGTAACGCTTCTTTTTGCCACTTTGTCGACGTTTTAACGCCTTCGCTGTGGCCCAAAATCACGTTACTGCTTATTAGTTCATATATGAATTAACTGTTTTGTCACTCTTCAAGACTTAATCTTCAAATAGTTTTTGATGATGTCTTGCGAGTGCCCACACAGATTGTCTGATTAATTGTTAAAGAGCGTGCGACCCAGGTCGCGAGGTGGCGTATATTACGCTTTTCACCTGTAAAGTCAAGTAGTTATTCTACTTTCTTTTTAATTACTGACTAAGAATTTAATTATTTATTCTTGGCCAGTGGGAGCGCATTATAGGCGGTTTTACGCCGCTGGCAACCGTTATTTAAAAAAAATTGTCTAATTGATTTATATTTCGACAAATCGACTTAAATAGAAATTTTTTCTAATTGATTGAAACCTTCATTCATCAGTACAGGGATAAGTTTTTCAGCTTCAACATCCTTTTTAGTGCAATAAGCGATATTTTTATTTTTAGTCAAAATCAAATTTTGATGATTATTGATTAACCAAACTGCTCGTCTAGCAATTGCTGCGCCAGAATCAATAAGTCGGGTTCCATCAAACAACACTTCTTTAAGTTCTTCTGTTAATAAAGGGAAATGTGTACAACCGAGTACAATAGTGTCAGGGGGTTCTTTCATTTTTAACCACGGTTTTACAATACGTACTAGCGTTTCTTTTGAGATTATATGACCATGAAGTTTTTTTTCTGCTAATTCGACTAATTCTGATGAAGCAATCATCTCAACTTTACAATCAATAGCAAATCGGTCGATTAGCTCTCTAGTATAGTTTCCACTAACAGTTGCCTTGGTTGCTAATAATCCAATAATACCATTACGTGTTAATTTAGTTGCGGGTTTTATGGCGGGAACAACACCTATAATTGGAAATTGAAAATGCGCTCTTAAAGCAGGCAGACTGACCGTACTTGCCGTATTACAAGCAATAATTGCTATTGCCAATGCGTGTTTTTGTTGAATTTGATCGATGAAGCGGATAATACGTTCAATAATAAATTCGGCGCTCTTTTCTCCATAGGGAAAAGCATCATTATCAAAAGCATAAATATAGTGTAGATCTGGCAATAACTGTCTAACTTCACGGTAAACAGATAACCCACCAACCCCAGAATCAAAAATTAGAATAGTTGGTCGAGCTGTTTTCAATTGAGCAGAGGTTACTTTTTTTATTTCATTTTTCATTCATTTCATCACAATAATGAACAATATACCGATAAGAGAATTGTTAGTAAAAATAGTCGTGAATAATTATACAGTAATACTAGATTGAATAAATCCATGTACAGCTGTAATAACTGTCCCCTTGTTTTAAGACAATATTATAACTTATTTTTATTTTTGCATTACTGTCCAATATCGATGGCCTAAAATTTTACGGCTCTTAGTAGCAATATTGAAAAGTAAGCTTTAGAAAAACTATTTTAATTACAAACCATAAATCGTGCAGCAAAGCTAGACATCTATTTCTCTTTCCCTACAATCTTACGATAGAAAATTTTTTATCAATATGAATCTGAATACATGCTAAATAATTTGTCAATTACCCAATACAACTCGCAGTTAACTGAAAAAATCAAATATTTAAACAGTATTATGCTGCCTTTTAATGCACCTAAACCAGAAATTTTTCGTTCTGATTTTTCCCACTATAGAATGCGCGCTGAATTTCGTCTTTGGCATGAAGGACAAGATTTATTTCATATAATGTTTGATCAAACGACTAAACAACGTATAAGAATTGATCAATTACCTGTCGCTTGTAAATTAATTAATCAAATGATGGTTGCTTTAATTCCATTAATTAAAGCTAAACCACTTTTACGTTATAAACTCTTCCAAGTAGATTATTTATCAACATTAAGTAATAAGATCATTGTTTCATTAATTTACCACAAAAAATTGAATGAGGAATGGATTGAGCAAGCTAAACAGTTACGTATTGCTTTAATTAGTCAAGGTTTTGATATACAGCTTATTGGACGTGCAGCAAAAACAAAAATTATATTAGAACAGGATCATATTGATGAGGTATTACCTATTGCAGGTAAATCAATTATCTATCGGCAAATTGAAAATAGTTTTACCCAACCCAATGCCGGAATAAATATCAAAATGTTAGAATGGGCAATTGATTGTACTAAAAACGCAAGAGGAGATTTACTTGAGCTTTATTGTGGAAACGGTAATTTTTCTATCGCACTAGCGCAAAATTTTAATCGTGTACTGGCAACCGAGATCGCAAAACCATCAGTAGCTGCCGCTCAATATAATATTGAAGCTAATAAAATTAATAATGTAAAAATTATCCGAATGTCGGCAGAAGATTTCACCCAAGCAATACAAGGTGAACGTCAGTTTAAACGCCTTGGAGATATTGATTTAACGAGTTATAAATGTGAAACTATTTTAATTGATCCACCTCGCTGTGGTTTAGATGAAAAAACGCTTGAATTAGTACAAAAATATCCACGTATTCTTTATATATCCTGTAATCCTAATACACTTTGTCACAATCTAAATATACTTAATAAAACCCATAAAATTCATCGAGTAGCATTATTCGATCAATTCCCTTATACCCACCATATTGAGTGTGGTGTTTTACTTGAGAATACAGACAATTAAATGAAATAAAAACGCCATTAAAAATATGGCGTTTTATAAGTCATAACGGTAAAGTGACTCATTAACGATGGATAATATTATTTTACTGTAAGAATAAATATTAAATAATATTGATAATATTTCTCTAACACTAATATTATTAAAAGTCATTTAAAAAGCTAATATAGGAGATATTAATAATAAATAGTTGCAATTTGGAGTTTACTGCAAAAAATTATTTATAATTTGATATTATGTTTTTCCTGTTCACGACGATACCAATAATAGGCTCCCCTAGCGATCATTCTAAGTTGTAATACTAATCGCTCTTCCAAAAGTTGCCTTTTTTCCTGATCAATATCTAATGCTTCTGCCCCCGCACTAAATACAATAGTCACCATGGCTTCTGCTTGTATTTCAGTAAAATACCGAGGCATATTACTTTCCTGTTGCAGGTAATCGGCCAATTCAGCAATAAAATGCTGAATTTCTCTGGCAACGGCAGCACGAAACTCAGCCGATGTGCCGGAACGTTCACGCAGCAATAACCGAAAGGCATTCGGATTATTACCAATAAATTCCATAAAAGTAGCAACAGATGTTCGAATGACACTGCCACCTTTTGCAATACGCTGTCGAGCTTGACGCATTAATTGACGGAGCATAAGCCCGCTTTCATCAACCATAGTCAATCCTAATTCATCAACATCACGAAAATGTCGATAAAAAGAAGTCGGTGCAATACCCGCTTCTCGAGCAACTTCACGTAAGCTGAGACTAGTAAAGCTACGCTCAGCACTCAATTGACTAAAAGCCGCTTCTACCAGAGAACGACGCGTTTTTTCTTTCTGCTTTGCTCTAATGCCTGTAATATTACTCACAGTAATTAATATACCTCTTCGATAATAATGCAACTAGACCACTATACCAAAATTTAACGGATTTGCAGTGTCCTTAAGTTTAACTAGTATATAAGGAATTTCTGTTTGTTTATTAAAATGTAGAGCCTAAATCTTATATTTAAGCTTGATTAAAGAAGATAATGTTAAAGTGAGTTGTTTATTTGTATTTACATAATAATAGGTTATACCGAATGCCACAGATTCAATTTGATACTATCGTTATTGGTTCCGGCCCCGGGGGAGAAGGTGCAGCAATGGGGTTGGTAAAACAAGGGAAAAAAGTTGCAGTCATTGAACGTTATAATAAGATTGGCGGTGGTTGTACCCACTGGGGAACCATTCCCTCTAAAGCGCTTCGGCATGCAGTCAGCAGAATTATCGAATTTAATCAAAATCCATTATATAGCGATAAGTCCCGACTTTTACGCTCTTCTTTCTCCGACATTCTTAAACAAGCCGAAACTGTAATCAATCAACAAACACATATGCGACAAGGATTTTACGAACGAAACGGTTGTAATATGTTTGCTGGTGAAGCCTCTTTCATTGACGAACATACCGTAAAAGTTCTTTATAATGATGGTACCGACGATACGCTATATGCTGAAAAAATTATTATCGCAACTGGCTCTCGTCCTTACTGTCCCCCCGATGTCGATTTTCAGCATTCACGCATTTACAATAGCGATTCAATTTTAACACTCAATCATGAACCCCGTCATGTTATCATTTATGGAGCAGGGGTAATTGGTTGTGAATATGCTTCAATTTTTAGAGGGTTAGGGGTAAAAGTTGATCTTATTAATACCCGTGATCACCTTCTATCGTTTCTAGATCAAGAAATGTCAGATGCTTTATCATACCATTTTTGGAATAATGGGGTTGTTATTCGCCATAATGAAGAATATGAAAAAATCGAGGGAACCGATGATGGCGTAATTATCCATCTGAAATCAGGTAAAAAGGTCAAAGCCGATTGTCTATTATATGCCAATGGCCGTACCGGAAATACCGATAATCTAAATTTAGAAAATATCGCTATTCCTATTGATAATCGAGGTCTGATTAAAGTTGACGCTACCTATCGTACTCACAATGAAAATATCTATGCGGTCGGCGATGTTATTGGTTATCCCAGCCTAGCTTCAGCAGCTTATGATCAAGGTCGTCTCGCTGCCCGTGCAATAACAACGGGTCACGGCGATACCCATTTAATTGAGGATATTCCAACTGGCATCTACACCATTCCAGAAATTAGTTCTGTCGGTAAAACAGAACAACAATTGACTGCCATGAAAATCCCATATGAAGTCGGGCGCGCTCAATTTAAACACTTAGCCAGAGCACAGATAGCAGGGATGAATGTAGGCAGTTTAAAAATTCTATTTCATGGCGAAACATTAAAAATTCTAGGTATTCACTGCTTTGGTGAGCGTGCAGCAGAAATTATTCATATTGGACAGGCTATTATGGAGCAAAAAGGTGAAGGTAATACTATTGAATATTTCGTTAATACTACCTTCAATTATCCAACTATGGCTGAAGCATTTCGGGTTGCCGCGCTAAATGGCTTAAACCGTCTGTTTTAAACAAATAGCTCCCAATATTAGTAGTAAGTAAACAATTAATTTTTACTATAGTATCGCTGCATTTGTTTACGTATTGCCTCAGCAAATTGTTCATGACAACTTCTAAGTGGTGAACCAGGACGATAAACTAAAACAACCGAACGTGAAGGAACAGGGTTAATACAATCAAGATAGTAGACGCCATCACGTTTTATCTCTTTCGGTACAGATAAATCTGGCAAGAGTGTGATACCACTGCCGGCTGCCACCATGTTACGTAATGTCTCCAAACTGGTGGCACGAAAGTGGGTATCATCTTTGGCTCCAACCTGAAAACAATATCCCATCGCTTGATCACGCAAACAGTGACCATCTTCCAACATAAGTAATTTCTGCCCGACAAGCTCGTGCATTTCAATTTCTTTACGATTGAACCATGGATGCCCTTCATAAATGGCTAATCGCATAGGTTCCTCATAGAGAGGAATTTCAATAAAAGCTTCGGTTTCTTTCACTTGCGCTAATATAGCACAATCCAGTTTGCCATTATTTAATTGCGCTAACAGATGGTGTGTTTGTGCTTCATGTAAATACATTTCCAATTTAGGAAATAAACGGTGTAACTCTGGAATAATGTGAGGCAAAAGATAAGGGCCGATGGTAGGAATTAATCCTATGTGTAAAGGGCCTGACATGCTTTCACCTTGCAAGGAAGCCATTTCCTGCAATATCTTAACTTCTCGCAATACTGTTCTAGCTTGTTCAACTAACAATAATCCCTGCTGAGTAAACAGAACCTTTCGGCTTGTTCGTTCTAACAACATAACCCCTAAATCGTCTTCTAATTTACGAATTTGACCGCTTAGGGTTGGTTGACTAACATGGCAGGCATCTGCAGCACGCCGAAAATGTTTATGCTCAGCTAATGCAACAAGGTACTCCAAATCACGAATATTCATGCCTACTCCTTCCCTAAATAGAAATTTGATAGAATCAACCTATCCATTCATCATAATGGATCCAATTTTCCTATCAACGAAAAAATTCAGCAATAAAATTTATTTTTATAATTCATAGACAAAAATGATGAAATTAAACGCTTGCACGGCGAGTTGTTTATCGCCAATGACTGATTTTACTAAGTAGCTAAAATGGCATAACTAACTTACGACCATAAACCACAGCTTCAACTTCAAAGTTACAAAATAGTCAGGCTCACTAAGCATCAATTGTAGACATCACCGATAAAGACTTTTCTGAACTTTTATGCTCAAATTAGTGGTCATAGCTTAATTTAAATCGACTTATTACGATAACTATTTTATCATAAATATTAATATGTTATAGCAAATATTTTCTATCCTTAAATAAAATCTTTAGAGCAAAAAATATTAATCAACGCTCCTTTACAGTATCAATTTTCCTTTATCCTGTTCCATATGGTGGTTATTGATTAAAGAAAAAATTAGTATCATTAATATTCTGCTTAATAATTCTTGTACACTGAACTAACATTGATTACTGTATTTTTATTCAAAGAAATGTATGAGTATTGAAATTTTAGTCATTAAGGCTGGCTGCCGTGAAAGCGAAACTCCCAACATTTATCGAGTTATACCGTCAATTAATTGCTATACCATCAATTAGTTCTGTCGATGCAAGACGCGATCAAAGTAATAAAGCATTAATTAATCTACTAGCAGAATGGCTAACAACGCTAGGTGGAAAAATAACCATTCAACCTGTGCCAGAAACCCGGCATAAATTCAATTTACTGGCTACTTTTGGCCAAGGAGAGGGGGGATTACTACTCTGTGGGCATACTGATACGGTTCCTTATGATGATGGCCGCTGGACAAAAGATCCTTTCCAATTAACGGAATATAGCAATAAGTTATATGGTTTAGGCAGCGCGGATATGAAAGGATTTTTCGCTTTTATTATTGATGCCTTACGCAATATTGATATTCATCAGTTACAGCATCCTATCTATATTTTGGCAACTGCTGATGAAGAAACCACCATGGCCGGCGCGCGTTATTTTGCCACAACTGCTGAAATTCAACCTGAATTGGCGATTATTGGCGAGCCAACTTCACTGCGACCCATTCGCGCTCATAAGGGGCATATTGCCAATGCCATTCGTATTATTGGCCAATCAGGCCATTCTAGTGATCCTGCGCAGGGTGTTAATGCAATTGAATTGATGCATGAAACCATTAGTCAGTTAATCTTACTGAGAAATAGATTAAAAACTGATTATCACCACGAGGCATTTGTTATTCCCTATCCAACAATGAATTTTGGACATATTCATGGCGGGGATGCAGTGAATCGAATTTGTGGCTGTTGTGAATTACACATCGATATACGCCCACTACCTGGTCTGTCACTACAAAATTTGGATGAATTGTTGCAGGCCGCACTTAAACCAATTAAGCATCGTTGGCCAGATCGCTTAATTATCAAGGAACTACATCCTCCAATTCCAGGTTTTGAATGCCCAATCAATCATAAGATGGTGAAAATAATTGAAAATTTATTAAATCAGAAAGCGCAAAACGTTAATTACTGCACCGAAGCGCCTTTTATTCAAACACGCTGTCCAACATTAATATTAGGGCCTGGTTCGATAGAGCAAGCGCATCAACCTGATGAATTTATTGAAATTAAATATATTAAACCGACAATTGCATTACTATCACAAATGATATCCCATTTTTGTTTAAAAAATAACCGACAAATAGGAAATTAAAGAAAATAATCTCAGTGTTCCTCTTGTTGATTGCACCATTATTGTGCTTTTAAAGTACCTTAAATGCACTTAAATAGTGCAAATTACTATTGAATTTATGATTATTTATTAATAAATCATTCAAAAAGCATTTATTCTAGGTTATAAATAATTTGGCATGATTTTCGCTTAATAAATAATTAACCAATTTTAATAAAACTTTTTGGCGCTATCGTTCAAAACAGGATCCAATCAGGAGAAGCTTTATGTCTGTTGAGCATGTTTTATCCATGATAAAAGAGCAGCATGTTAAATATATTGATCTACGCTTTACCGATACCAGAGGTAAAGAGCAACATATCACTATTCCTGCTCACCAAATCAACGAAGATTTCTTCGAAGAGGGAAAAATGTTTGACGGCTCGTCTATTGCCGGTTGGAAAGGAATCAATGAATCAGATATGATGCTTATGCCTGATCCCGAGACGGCAGTACTAGATCCTTTTTTTAGTGATTCAACCCTAATTATTCGCTGTGATATCTTAGAACCGAATACCCATCAGGGTTATCAACGCGATCCACGTTCAATTTCTAAACGCGCCGAAAATTTCTTATGTAGCAGCGGTATTGCTGATAAAGTTTTATTTGGCCCTGAACCTGAATTCTTTGTATTTGATGATATTCGCTTTGGCAACCATATTTCTGGTGCTTATTACCATATCGATGATATCGAAGCAGCCTGGAATTCCGGCGCACAATATGAAGAGGGTAATAAAGGACATCGGCCAAGCGTTAAAGGGGGGTATTTTCCTGTTCCACCCGTTGATTCTTCACAAAATATGCGCTCCGCCATGTGTTCCACCATGGAGAAAATGGGATTAATTGTCGAAGCACACCATCATGAAGTTGCCACCGCAGGTCAAAACGAGGTCGCTACCCGTTTTAATACCATGACTAAAAAAGCCGATGAAACACAAATATACAAATATGTAGTACATAATATTGCCCATTCTTTTGGCAAAACAGCGACATTTATGCCAAAACCACTCGTCGGTGATAACGGCTCTGGCATGCATTGTCATATGTCGCTGGAAAAAAACGGCACCAACTTGTTTGCCGGTGATAAGTATGGCGGGTTGTCTGAAATAGCACTTTATTATATTGGCGGTATTATCAAACATGCACGTGCTTTGAATGCATTTACTAATCCAACCACCAATTCTTATAAACGTTTGGTACCTGGTTTCGAAGCGCCGGTAATGTTGGCTTATTCTGCCCGTAACCGTTCAGCTTCTATTCGCATTCCAATCGTCGCCAATCCCAGAGCATCACGTATTGAAGTTCGTTTTCCTGATCCGGCAGCCAATCCTTATCTAGCCTTTGCAGCACAATTAATGGCAGGTCTCGATGGAATAATGAATAAAATTCATCCTGGCGAAGCGATGGATAAAAATTTATATGATTTACCTGCGGAAGAAGCACAAGAGATCCCAACAGTTGCCAGTTCACTGGAAGAAGCCCTACAGGCGTTGGCTGTTGATCGTCAATTTTTGAAACGTGGTGAAGTATTTACTGATGAAACGATAGACTCGTATATCAACTTATTAAAAAATGATGTTCAACGTATTCAGATGGCACCTCATCCATTAGAGTTCGAAATGTACTACAGCGTTTGATAAGCCATTCTCCGCTGAGTATTTTTTGTTGTGTCACATTTACCTCATCTTTTGATGAGGTTTTTTCTGCATAATTATTGAACAAAAACGCCTGGTTTATACTCAAATATGTTAATATGCACTAAAAAGGTGCAGGAGTAGAACTTAGTGAAAATTGATAATTTACCAATTGCCGATCATATTTTAGATTGCTTATTACATAATATTCTATTACTGGATCATAAACTCATCGTCCATTACGCTAATCATGCTAGCCGCCAATTTTTTTTAGCTAGCCCAAGAAAATTGCTGGGAACACCGCTCCCGGTACTTTTTGATTATTGTTCGCTTAATATGGATTTAATGCAGAAAAAAATAAAAAAAAATCTAAGTTTTACCGATAATGAAGCCACTCTGGTTATCAATAATCACTCTTATATCGTAACTATCAGTGCACAGCCTATTTCACCCTGTTTTATTTTATTAGAATTTTCGCCGGTCAATTACTATCGCCGTATCGAGCAAGAACAATCATTACAAATACTATCACGTGACTTAATCCGAACTTTAGCCCATGAAATAAAAAACCCGTTAGGCGGTTTACGTGGCGCAGCTCAGCTGTTAGCCAAAACCCTTTCTAATTCTGAACAGTTGGAATATACCGAAGTTATTATTGAGCAAGCCGATCGCCTACGCAATCTAGTTGATCGTCTACTTGGCCCTCAACACCAAGGCGCAAAAACAACACAGAGTATCCATCAGGTAATTGAGCGTACTTACCACTTAATATCACTGACGCTACCGAAAAATATTAAATTAATAAAAGACTATGATCCTAGTTTACCTGAATTTCCACACTATCCCGAACAAATTGAACAAGTGTTACTTAATTTAAGTCAAAACGCGATACAAGCAATGGAAGAAAATGGCGGAACCTTGACTATACGGACTCGCACTGCATTTCAAACGACATTACAGGGAAAAACGTATCGACTTGCCGCTCGTATTGATATTGAAGATAATGGTCCTGGCATTCCATCACAGATACAAGATACGCTATTCTATCTCACAGTAAGCCATCGTCAGGGTGGCAATGGTTTAGGACTTTCAATTGTGCAAAATATTATTATTGACCAGCACGCAGGTCGGATCGAATTTTCCAGTTGGCCTGGCCATACGCAATTTTCGATTTATCTTCCTATTAAGAATTAGGTAACTGATATGCAAAAAGGTAAGGTGTGGATCGTTGATGATGATAGGGCTATTCGTTGGGTTCTAGAACGAGCATTAAACAATGCCAGCATGGAATGTACTAGCTTTGAAGATATGCAAAGTGTATTAGCTGCATTAGAAAAAACCTGTCCGGATGTTTTAATTTCCGATATTCATATGCCAGATAACGATGGGTTAACACTACTGACACGCCTAAAACAAAGCCATCCTAAATTACCGATTATTATTATGACCGCCCATTCAGATCTCAATACGGCAGTTAATGCCTATCAACAAGGTGCTTTTGATTACTTGCCAAAACCTTTCGATATTGACGAAACGATATCGTTGGTTAAACGCGCACTTAATTATTATCGCAATCAACAACCGAATACTGGATCAAATACTTCTCCGATGGCGAGTGTCAGCAAAATTATTGGTGAAGCACCGGCCATGCAGGAAGTTTATCGAATTATTGGTCGTTTATCTCGCTCCTCGATTAGTGTACTTATTAATGGTGAGTCTGGCACTGGTAAAGAGTTAATTGCGGATGCGCTTCATCGTCATAGCCCTAAAGCAGCTGGGCCATTTATTGCACTAAATATGGCGGCTATTCCTAAAGAACTGATTGAGTCTGAGTTATTTGGTCATGAAAAAGGCGCTTTTACGGGTGCCAGTCAGGTCAGACAGGGACGCTTCGAACAAGCGCATGGCGGTTCACTTTTTCTCGATGAAATTGGTGATATGCCACTTGATATTCAAACGCGCCTGTTACGCGTATTGGCTGAAGGACAATTTTATCGGGTTGGTGGTTATACACCCATTAAAGTTGATGTCCGTATTATTGCGGCAACCCATCAATGTCTCGAACAATTAGTACAAGAAGGCAAATTTAGAGAAGATCTTTTTCATCGCCTCAATGTCATCCGCATTCCTCTCCCACCATTGCGTGAACGGTCTGAAGATATTCCGCTTTTAGCCCGCCATTTCCTCCACCAGACAGCGCAACAACTTGGTGTGGAAAGCAAGATTTTGGCGCCACAGACCGAAACCATCTTAATGTCTTTACCTTGGTCAGGTAATGTGCGCCAGTTAGAAAATGTCTGTCGCTGGCTTACCGTGATGTCTTCCAGCCAAGAGATATTGCCGCAAGATCTGCCAAGTGATTTGCAACAAAATCAACAATTTCTTTATTCACCTAAAAAGACACTAGCGACAAATAACAAAAAATGGCTTGATCCGTTGGCTAATTGGACAAAAACCGCGCTCGAAAATAATAAACACCATTTACTACAGGAAGTTTTGCCGCAGATTGAACGTACCATGCTTGAATGTGCTTTAACCTATACCAAAGGTCATAAACAAGAGGCTGCTCGTTTACTCGGCTGGGGGAGAAATACTCTTACTCGTAAGTTGAAAGAATTTGGTATGTCTTAGTAAAAAAGAGCTGCAATATACAACTATGCTATCCCCTTTAACCTGCTAAATCACTCGTGAAAATTGACGTTGACGCATTTGGTTGCGCAAATAAATATCAAAACACATACATATATTTCGGATCAGTAATCGGCCTTTAGCAGTAATTTGTAGTTCTCTTTGACCAACAATCACTAAGCCATCTGCTATCATCGGTTGTAATAACTGTAAATCTGCAAAAAAATAATCCTTGAAATCAATTTGATAGCGATCTTCAATATCACTATAAACCAGCTGGAAATTACAGATTAAAGTTTTGATCACATCACGCCGAATACAATCATCCTGTGTTAAGGATAAACCTTTGCATAATGCATGCTGATGATTTTCAATGGCCTGATAGTAAGCGCTTAAATCTTTTTGATTTTGCGCATAATGGTCACCTAACATGCTAATTGCTGATACGCCCAATCCCAGTAGATCACAGTTTTGCTGGGTAGTATAGCCCTGAAAATTACGATGCAAGACGCCATTACGTTGTGCAATAGCCAATTCGTCGTTAGGTTTAGCAAAATGATCCATACCAATAAATTGGTAACCATTTTGTGTCAAGGTGAAAATCGTTTGCTGTAAAATAGTCAGTTTTTGTTCTGCTGTCGGTAGATCCTGGGTTTTAATTTTGCGTTGTGCAGCAAAGAGATGAGGCATATGGGCATAATTAAAGACACTTAAACGATCAGGCGAAAGTGCCAATACTCGCTCTAGAGTAAAAGCAAAAGTTTCCGCTGTCTGTTTAGGTAAACCATAAATTAAATCAATACTGGTAGAGTTAAACCCCACCTCACGTGCACGTTGCATCAAAGCAAAAATAAACGCTTCATCCTGCTGACGGTTAACTAAATGTTGTACCTGTTTATTAAAATCCTGCACGCCCATACTCAGGCGGTTAAAACCCTCACACCGCAAATGATCAATAACATGCAATTCTATTTCTCGCGGATCAATTTCAATTGATATTTCGGCATCAGCGGCAAAATCAAAGTGTGATTTTAACATTGCCATTAGTTGACTGAGCTGGGATTTATCCAAATAAGTTGGTGTTCCCCCGCCCCAATGCATTTGGATCACAGTTCGGTTGGTAAATAATCTCGCTTGTTTTATGATCTCTTTTTCTAAAACCAGCAGATAGTTATCTGCTTTATGTTTATGGCGAGTCACCAGCTTATTACAACCACAGAAATAACACAGCTTATGACAAAACGGAATATGTACATAAAGAGACAGTGGTCTGTCAGGATAGCGACTAGCGGCAATAGCAAAATCACTATCACTATAATTGTGGTTAAATTCTAACGCAGTAGGATAAGAGGTATACCTAGGCCCAGCATAGTTATATTTTTGAATGAGGGAAAGATCCCAAATAATACTCTGCTCTGACATTTTTTTATCCTTCAATATGGCTATCTCCTGTCTTATAGCCAAACTCACATTACTCTATTTATTACTACCATCTTAAGCGATAAAAAAATTATCTTAATTTGCTGTAAATAATACATTCAGCAAAAATAGTGACTGATAAGTTATTTATGATTTAACAGCAGCCAATATTACTATTTTATAAGGTAATAACACACATTTTTACGATTAAATAATTATGGAATAAACAATGCTTACTTCCCTTTCAAAAGCCGCATAATGTCATCCGATTTATCATCTTCTTCTTCGTCATCAAGCTCAATACCAACTATTTTCAACAAGCAATCAATTCGCTCCAGTTGTTTATCCACATAAGCCATTTCCTCTTTAGCTAATGTTTTACCTTCTTCAAGATGAGTTAATAACGTGGCTAAACGTTCATCATTTTCCAATAATGCCAACTCTTCTTCTGGTGATAATATTGATTTTTCTATCTTGTTTGTTTTTGGCTTGGTGATATTTAAATCTTTTTCTTCTTTAGCATCAATCACTAGTGCTATCGGTTTCTTACTGCCTATACGAGGATCTTTCTCCATCAACAAACAATTGTTATTTTGGGCGTCAGTTCTATTTTGATAACGGCTACCTGCTACGTGGCCACGCTTTTTTTTCTGTTTTTTTCGTTCACGACTGGCTAAATTTAGCGATTCACGATTTTTTTTCATTTTATTTGCTGCTTTTACAGCAGGTTTTTTCTTGTGCCCAGACATAACTAATTTTCTCTCATTGCGGATTTTCAATACTCTATTTAACACAATAATATGATATATAGATGACTTATACTAGCTACAGTAAAATTAGAATAAATAAAAAATTTGATAAAATTGTTATCGAAGTGATTTAAATAAATTCATTATTTAGTTAATGTATTAATGCTATTAAGCATCAACCAAAATAATTTTTGCAATGAATAATAGCGCCACAATAACGACTGCCGAACCAATCTCACGCCAGCGTCCTGTCCCTATTTTCATTACACAATAAGCAATAAAACCTAATGCGATACCTTCAGTGATTGAAAAACTAAAAGGCATCATAACAGCTGTGATAAAAGCGGGCACTGACTCGGTTAAATCATGCCACTTAACACGCGTTAGACTTGATGTCATCAAAACACCAACATAAATTAGTGCGCCAGCTGTCGCATATGCGGGCACCATACTAGCTAACGGTGAAATAAAAATGGTTAATAAAAATAGCAAGCCAACCACAATCGCGGTTAATCCTGTACGTCCACCTATCGCTACCCCAGAACTACTTTCAATATAGGCGGTGACTGAAGATGTTCCCATTGCGCTACCCGCGACTGAGCTTAAACTATCAACATAAAGCGCTTGTTTCATCTGTGGGAATTTACCCGTCTTATCAGCTAAACCCGCTTTATCGGTAACACCGATTAAAGTTCCGGAAGAATCAAAAAGATTAATTAGCATGAAAGAGAAAATAACACCAGACAAAGCAATATCTAATGAGCCAATCATATCGACATGTCCTACAACCGTCATGATGCTAGGTGGTAACGCAAAAAAACCATTATATTGGACATCCCCAATAATCATGCCAATAATCGTGGTGATCACAATAGATACAAGGACTGCAGCATGAATATGACGAGCGGCTAACACGGCAATGATAAAAAATCCTAAGATCCCCAATAACACATTAGATTGGGAAAAATTACCAATTGCTACTAGGGTATCCGGATTAGCAACAATAATGCCCGCATTTTTCAATCCCATCAGGGCAATAAATAAACCAATACCGCTAGTGATACCAACCCGTAAGCTTAAGGGGATATGCGCAATAATCCAGTAACGAATATGAAAAAGCGTTAAGAGAAATAAACCAACAGCTCCCCAGAAGATTGCACCCATTGCCACTTGCCAGGAATACCCCATAGCACCAACAACGACAAAAGCAAAAAAGGCATTTAATCCCATCGCAGGAGCCACAGCTACCGGTAAATTGGCCACGATCCCCATCATAATACTACCTAATGCCGCAACTAGACAGGTAGTGACAAAAACAGCTTTAATATCCATTCCTGCCATTGATAGAATTTGCGGATTAACAAAAACGATATAAACCATTGTCAAAAACGTCGTCAATCCGGCGATGATTTCTGTTCGAACTGTGGTGCCATGTTCTTGTAATTTAAACATGCGCTGAAGCAGACTCTGTTGTCTGATCGGATCTGTTTTGTTCATATACATAGCCTAATAAAAAAAGGGTTTTTGCTCTATCCTACAATAAAACTAATTCAATTAGTTAATTATAAAATAGAAAAAAGAAAAACAATTATCTGACATAATGATGCGAATGAGTATTCAACTCAATAATCACTCTGAAAATAAAGCTTAGCCGAATCAAAAGAGGGTAGCAGAAACTCCAACAAATAAATCACCCCTGGTGGCCAAGCTTTCATCTATTCTGAATGAGCCACAACATAAAATAGTGGATATTAGAGGCAAGCCAACTGTTTTAGTTGCTTGCCAGACAATAGAGCCAGTGACGACCGATTTTTTTCTAAACGAAGTAAGAATTGGTTTGCGATCATCTCAAGTGAAAAACACATAATAAAATAGATTAGAGCAACAAATAGAAAAACCTCCATTGGATAAATCATTTCTCGATTATTCACTTGAGTTGCTAAAAATGATAGTTCTGCCACTCCGACAATATAAGCCAATGAAGTATCTTTAATTAATGCAATCCATTGATTAATAAATGAGGGGATCATCATCCGTAACGCTTGCGGCAGTATAATATGCCATAATACCGCCCAACGAGTAAAACCTAACGACATTCCGGCTTGCCACTGTCCTTGGCCAATAGCCAAAATACCTGCTTTCACTCCATGTGCCAAATAAGCTGACGCGATCAAAGCTAATGCACAAACTACAGTCGCCAGTTCAGGAATATCCGTGCCTAATAAAATAGGTAATAGAAAGTAACTCCAGAAAATTAACATGATGACAGGTATAGCACGGAAAAAACCTAATACAGCTGCCAGCAAATTTGACCACCAACCTTTTAACATCGCTAATGCAATTCCACCAGCAATACCAAGAAAAATAGAGATACCTCCTGCTAATAAACTTATTAACAGTGTCAATGCTGCGCCTTCTAAAGGGCCATCAGGAAATGTACCAAATAACAGATAGCGCCAATTGTCGGCAATGACTGCAAAATTCATACTAATGTCCCTTAATTAATAGACGTTGCTGACGCCATTGTCCCCAGGCTTCCATCACAGCAATAATGGCGATATAAAGGATTGTCGCCACGCCAAATGCTGCAAAGGTTTGTAAACTTTGACTTTCAATCTGACGAGAAACATAAGAAAGTTCAGCAACACCAATTGCCATGGTCAGGGAAGAATTTTTCACGATATTCATATACTGTCCCAACAAAGGCGGCATTGCGATTTTTAACGCTTGGGGCAAAACAACATAACGCATGGCTTGCCAGCCTGATAAACCTAATGCTAAGGCAGCAAATTTTTGCCCTTGTCTTACACCATAAATACCAGCTCTTATTTCTTCAGCAATAAAAGGAGTAGAGTAGAGGATTAACCCAATCACACCGGCCAAAAACTCAAATGATGGCCATGCTAGCTGAATACCGAGAATAGTGAGCTGATGTGGTGTATTTAGCCATTGCATAACTGATTCCGGTAATATTCCTCCAACAGCGAAGTACCAAAAAAAAAGCTGTATTAATAATGGGGTATTACGAAATAGTGAGATATAAATCATTGCCAACCAACGCAAAAAAATGACCTGGCTATCTCTAGCAGCAACGACAACAAATCCTAACAGGGATGAGAAAACTATGGCACAAAACGAGATCCAAATAGTAATGACTAAGCCCTGCCAAATCCAATAAAGATACTCGGGTGCTAATAGCTGGGTAGAGAAAAAGTATTCAAACATTGATATAACCTATTTATGATAAAGGGACTCATTTAGGTATTTTTATAAAAATAATATTATTTATTTTTCTAATGGTGCAAATTTAAAATCACCACGTGGTAGTGCTGCTTTAGTATCTGGGCCAAACCAACGATTATAAATTATTTCTGCCTGACCACTTTTTTCTAATTTTAATAAAGTATTATTTACTGCATTGATTAAATTCGTTTCACCTTTAGCGGCTGCTAATGCCTGATATTCACGCGTAAGACTAAAAGGTGAGATCTCATAATCTGCTTTCACTTTGGCCGGTAAATTCCCCAATAAACCAACAAGTTTGGCGTCATCTTGAGTTATAGCTTGTACATTGCCATTTCGTAATGCAGCAAAAGCAAGCGGCGTATCATCGTAAGATATTACTTTAGTATTAGGATAGCGTTCACGTAGGGTGATTTCCTGCACTGTTCCTTTATCCGCGCCGATACGTAAAGGAATAATGTCATCAGCCGTTTTTAATACCTTAATACGTGCGATAAACTTCTGTCCAGTGGCAAAATCAGGAATTGAAAAATCAACTTGTTTAGCGCGTTCATTGGTAATAGTAAAGTTAGCACCAATCAGATCCACCTTACCTCCTGTTAATAGAGGTATTCGATTGGCTGGATTAGTAGGACGTAATACTAATTTAACACCAAAATCATTAGCAATCGCTTCAGCAATATCAATGTCATAACCCACCAATTTTTTAGTTTTAGCATCAATAAAACCAAAAGGTGGATTACTATCAAAAACAGCAATACTGATCACACCAGATTTTTTGATACTTTCCAATTTATCTGCTATCGCCAGCCCTGAGACCAAGGCTAATGAGACAGATAATAAAGTTGCAATAAGATTGGATTTCATTTCACTATTACCCTTTACTGTCAATTTTTGTATATTTATTCAAATCAAATTATCAATTCACTGTTAGAACAGGAAATAATATAAAAGTCTATATTTATTCCAAAACAGAATAACCATAAGCTGAAAATAATCATTGAATGATTTACTGCAAACGGTCTGTTAATGACTACCCTTAGTCAACATTTTTTCCACAAAATCCCCACCTAAGTGACGAAAATCTTGCCCTTTTGAATAATAGAAAATAAATTCACAAATATTTTGGCACCGATCACCTATTCGCTCAATAGAACGCGCGCAAAACAGCGCTGTTAATACACTAGGTATGGTGCGAGGATCTTCCATCATATAAGTCATGAGTTGGCGAACAATACCTTCATACTCTTCATCAACTTTTTTATCTTCCAGATAAACCCCAATTGCTGCATCCAAATCCATCCGAGCAAACGCATCCAACACATTATGTAACATTTGAATAGTATGTCCACCTAGCGCTTCCAGACTGACAAGAAGCGATTGATGTTGCTCAGAAAACTTCTCCAATGCAACCTCACAAATCTTATCAGCCACATCACCAATCCGTTCAAGTTCTGCAATGGTTTTCGAAATTGCCATAATTAAACGTAAATCACTGGCAGTAGGCTGCCGCTTAGCAATAATGCGCACACATGCCTCATCAATCGCCACCTCCATCATATTGACTTTTTGATCGTCCTCTATCACTTTTTTTGCCAAATCCTGATCTTGGTTATGTAAAGCTTCAATGGCATTTTTTAGTTGTTCTTCTACCAATCCACCCATTTTCATTAATTCAGTACGAATATGCTCCAACTCAGCATTAAACTGGCCGGAAATATGTCTGTTGTAATTTAAATTATCCATGGTAGTACCCTATATCAACCGTAGCGGCCAGTAATATAATCTTCAGTCTGTTTTACTGTAGGTGTAGTAAACAAAGTATCTGTATCATTAAATTCCATCAATTCACCTAAATACATAAATGCTGTGTAGTCGGAGCAACGTGCTGCCTGCTGCATATTATGAGTAACCATTACCACGGTATACTCAGATTTCAGTTCACTTATTAACTCTTCAATGCGTCCTGTTGAGATAGGATCAAGTGCTGAACAAGGCTCATCTAATAACAAGATTTCTGGCCGGATCGCAATACCACGAGCAATACACAACCGCTGCTGCTGGCCGCCTGATAAACTATAGCCACTATGCGAAAGTTTATCTTTCGTTTCATCCCAAAGGGCGGCTTTAGTTAACGCCCATTGAACACGTTCATCCATTTCAACGCGAGAAAGTTTCTCAAATAAACGCACTCCAAAAGCAATATTGTCATAGATTGACATCGGAAATGGCGTAGGTTTTTGAAAAACCATACCTACTCTGGCGCGCAATAAGGCAATATCTTGTTCATCGGTCAAAATATTGGTGCCATCCAGCAAAATTTCACCTTCTGCATGCTGTTCAGTGTAGAGTTCATACATCTTATTAAATGTACGTAAAAGGGTAGATTTACCACAGCCTGAAGGGCCAATAAAAGCCGTGACTTTATTCTCTGCAATATTTAACGAAATGTTTTTTAGCGCATGAAATTTACCATAGTAGAAGTTCAAGTCACGAACTTGAATTTTACTTCCTACCCTATCGTTTACTTTAATCATCAATTAATCTCTTAAATTTGTCATCTATTACTAAAGAACTAATATTTTTTCTTGGCAAATAATACACGCGCTAAAATATTGATTAACAATACACATAAAGTGATCAATAAAACACCTGCCCAAGCTAATTGCTGCCATTCTGAAAATGGACTCATTGCAAATTTAAATATGGTTACTGGAAGATTAGCAATCGGTTCGCTGAGGTCGGTACTCCAGAATTGATTAGAAAGTGAAGTAAACAATAAAGGCGCTGTTTCACCGGCAATTCTCGCAATGGCAAGTAATACTCCGGTAATAATTCCTGAGACAGACGCTTTTAAGGTAATGGATAAAATCATTTTCCATTTTGGTGCGCCTAAAGCATAAGCCGCCTCACGCAAATTATCTGGCACAAGTTTTAGCATATTTTCCGTGGTTCGAATAACAATTGGGATCTGTAACAATGCCAGAGCAATAACACCAGCCCAACCAGAAAAATGCTGCATTCTGGTAACAACAATCATATAAACGAATAATCCAACCACAATTGATGGCGCAGAAAGCAAAATATCATTAATGAAACGAATAATTTCCGCCAGCCAAGAACGACGCCCATATTCGGCTAAATAAATACCAGCCATAATGCCAAGTGGTGTGCCTAGCACCGTTGCCCATAAAATCAACAAACCACTACCTACAATAGCATTGGCTAATCCCCCACCGGTAGAATTTGGCGGCGGCGTCATTTCAGTAAATAAATTCCAGGACATGCCTTCTACTCCTTTGGTTAAAGTTGTAAATAAGATCCAAATTAACCAAAACAGACCAAATGCCATTGTGATCATCGAGAGCAATAGTGCAATCCGATTTTTTTGTCTTCGCCATGCCTGACGGCGTTGACGTTGTTTAATATCGATAGTTTTTGTTGTATCTGTCGTCAACATGTTAGCGCCCTTCATTTTTGGCCAAACGCATAATCATCAATTTAGAAAATGCAAGCACGATAAAGGTGATAACAAATAAAATTAAGCCTAACTCCATTAATGCAGCAGTATGTAATCCACTTTCAGCTTCAGCAAACTCATTTGCCAACGTGGAAGTAATGCTATTTCCTGGCATAAAAAGTGAAAAACTATCTAACTGATAAGTATTACCAATAATGAAAGTGACTGCCATCGTTTCCCCTAAAGCTCGTCCTAACCCTAACATTACACCACCTATTACGCCATTACGCGTATAAGGCAATACGATATGCCAGATAACTTCCCAAGTCGTACAGCCAATACCATAAGCGGATTCTTTCATCATAACTGGCGTCTGCTCGAAAACATCTCGCATTACTGAAGCAATATAAGGAATAATCATAATTGCCAGGATCACGCCGGCAGCTAAGATACCGATACCTAAAGCCGGGCCTGAAAATAATTCACCTATAATTGGTATTCCGGCCAAAACGTTAGCAACAGGCTCTTGAAAATAAGTGGCAAATAGCGGCGCAAAAACAAACAATCCCCACATGCCATAAACAATACTTGGGATGGCCGCCAATAGTTCAATCGCAATTCCTAGCGGTCGCTTTAACCAATTTGGTGATAATTCTGTTAAGAATAGCGCAATGCCAAAACTGACCGGTACCGCAATGATCAAGGCAATTAATGACGTTACTACCGTGCCATAAATGGTCACTAATGCCCCAAATTCCTGAGCAGGGACATCCCAAACCTTTGACCAAAGAAAAGAAAAACCAAATTTTTCAATACTCGGCCACGATGCAATAATCAAAGAAATAATAATTCCACTTAGCATTAATAGTGTAATTAATGCAGCTAACTTAACGAGAGCACCAAAAATAAGATCACCTTTTTTCCCCGGCGCTTTATATGTCGTTAATTTCTCAGCCATTATTTTTTCTCATTTTAATCCCCTTATATAATAAGGGGATAATCATTCATTTATATTAGAGCGCGATTTTTACTTTCTGCTGATGTCACACTCAATTCAGTATATAGGATTACCATTAGCATCCTTTATATTACTTTTCCATGCTGCCCGAATATGTGCCACAACTTCATTCGGCAATGTCGCATAATCCAAAGCCTTAGCCTGATCAGCTCCTTTGTCATATGCCCAATCAAAGAATGCTAATATGGCTTTTCCCTTCTTAATATTTTTCTGTTTTTTATGTAATAAGATAAAAGTTGCGGAAGTAATTGGCCATACATTTTTTCCCGCTTGATTGGTAAGATCTTGCGCAAACGTTTTAGTCCAATCAGCCTTTTTAGCAGCGGCGCTAAAACTATTTGCAGTTGGTGCAACCGCTTCTCCATCGGCAGAAATTAATTTGGTATACGCTAATTTATTCTGTTTAGCATAGGCATATTCTACATAACCGATTGCGCCAGGTAGACGTTGAACAAAGGCAGCAACCCCTTCATTACCTTTTCCAGCAATGCCAGTTGGCCACCTTACGGTAGAACCTGTACCTATCTTATTTTTCCAATCAGCATTCACTTTGGCAAGATAACTAGTAAAAACAAAAGTCGTTCCTGAGCCATCAGCACGTCTAACCACGGTAATATTTTGTGCTGGTAATTTTAAGCCCTGATTTAATTCAATAATTTTCGGGTCATTCCATTTTTTAATGACACCTAGATAAATGTTAGCCAATGTTTTGCCATCTAATATCAATTGTCCAGATTCAATACCGGCAATATTGACCGTTGGAACAACGCCGCCAATCACAGTTGGAAATTGAATAAGATCGGCTTGATGAAGTTTTTCATCATTTAAAGGCGCATCAGAGGCACCAAAATCAACTGTTTTAGCTATAATCTGTTTTATCCCACCGGATGAACCAATCCCCTGGTAGTTAATCTGATCACCCGTTTGTTTTTGGTAGCTATCCGCCCATTTTGCATAAACCGGTGCAGGAAATGTGGCGCCAGCTCCAGTTAGGCTAGTTGCCGCATAAGCTGACATTGTTGTCAAAGAAATTATGGTTATGACATTAACGATGATAGAACGTATCAATTTCATAATCCCTCCTATTTGGGATGAAAGAGAAACAAGTTACTCTGTTAATTGTAGCGAGTTAAAAAAATACGAGGAGAAAATAGATTAGTTAGATGACAGAAAGATGTATTATTTATGATAGTTTTATGACTGTTAAATTAATAACCAATTTATTTAAAAATATAGCCTTATAAATAGATATAATAAATTTTTAAAATCAAAGAATTATATGATTTCATAAAATATGATAAAATTTTCAGTTAAATTACGGCTAAATAAAAATTTAAATTTTTATTTTTCCATTAATGGTAAAGTTGCCCGTATAGATAATCCTCCTCGTTTACTTTTATCTATAATAATTTCACCATCATGAGCATCAATAATTCGGCGAATAATTGCTAATCCTAATCCTGTACCGCCATTACTTCTTGCTCTTTCGCCTTGCACAAAAGGTTGAAAAAGATGTTGAATACTCTCTTTTTTAATTCCTGCACCATCATCCTCAACCTGAAACCAGGCATGATCTTTTATTACACCACTACTGACTTTTACCCAACCATTGCCATAGCGAAAAGCGTTAACCAGCATATTGGTTACTGCTCGTTTAATAGCAATTACATTAGCATTAATAATAATTGGTGTTGAACTAATTTGTGTCTCAATATTAGGCAGAAAACTACTCTCAGCATTAACAGCTTCAAGTAGGACTTTGTTCAAGTCACAAAACTCCATATTCATTTCCCGACCTGTACGTATATAGTCCATGAATTGCTCAATAATAGCATCACACTCTTCAATATCTTTGTTAATTGATTCTGCGAGATATTGATCCTTTTCATTCATCATTTCTGTCGCTAACCGAATCCGTGTTAACGGCGTTCTCAAGTCATGGCTCACCCCTGCCATTAATATCGTTCTATCATTTTCCAGCATTTTTATCCCAGATGACATACGATTAAAAGCGCGGATGACATAACGTATTTCTAATGAACCTTCTTCCTTGATTGCAGGAACCATGACACCTTTTCCCATTTGCTTAGCATAATTTTCTAACACAAATAATGGCCTACTTTGATAGCGTATATAAAGCCATGTAATAGCAAAAATGGTTAAAAAAATAGCCAGGGTATAACGAAATACAACGGCGAACTGATTCTGTCCTATTTCAGTTAAAGGCAATCGTATCCATACATTTGGGGCAAGATAAGAATTTAACCATAAAAAAGGATGCTCTTTGGCGATTTCAAGACGAACATCCGCCTTGCCACCCATATATTCCGCCATCTGTTGGCTTAATTCCTCGTAATGTCTCGCCCAACGTAAGCCTTTCTCCATAGCAAGTGACTTGGTATAAAAATTAATACCCAACTCCTTATAGATTTTCTTCTTAAATGATGGAGGCATCAAAATTGCATTTCCATCTTGTAATTCGATTTTCTCTGTTAATAACGTATGCACTTCATAGGCTAAGACTTTATTGAGCTGCTGAAGACTTGGCATCACAACAAAATTAAGCACAACCAAATAGCTGGTGACTAAACTAGCAAACAGTAAAGTAACAATAACAAATAATGAACGAGAAAACGTGTTACGTCTGGAAAAACGCAATCGTTTCATGCTTTACTACCATCCGGCACAAATACATAACCCAATCCCCAAACCGTTTGAATATAACGTGGGTGAGTAGGATCATCCTCAATCATTCGACGTAGACGTGAAATCTGCACATCTATCGAACGCTCCATGGCACTATATTCACGCCCACGAGCAAGACTCATCAGTTTGTCACGAGACAGAGGCTCACGTGGATAAGAGACCAATACTTTTAAAACAGCAAACTCACCACTAGTTAATGGCATAGACTCATCATCTTGAAACATTTCCCTTGTTCCTAGATTTAATTTGAATTTACCAAACCGAATTACCGCCTCATCCTGGGCCGGTGCACCCGGCAGCTCATTTGCCTGACGTCGTAAAACGGCACGAATACGAGCCAATAATTCTCTAGGATTAAATGGCTTTGGTATATAATCATCCGCCCCAATTTCTAATCCAACAATCCTATCTACCTCTTCACCTTTTGCTGTTACCATAATAATAGGAATAGGATTATTTTGACTTCTTAAACGACGGCAAATGGATAAGCCATCTTCTCCAGGTAACATCAAATCTAGTACAATCAAATGAATAGATTCACGAGTCAAAATACGATCCATTTGCTCCGCATTAGCAGTACTACGTACCTGAAAACCTTGTTCAGTTAAATAACGCTCCAGTAAAGAGCGCAAACGCATATCATCATCCACAACAAGAATTTTATAATTTTCTTGCATTTTTTTGACTCCATAAATATTTTTAAGATCCCTATACATAGTGCCTTAATAACAAATAAGGCCATATAATAATATAACTAATTTCTATTAGTCTTTTTCAGATTAATATTTACATTTAATTGATCTTTTTAATTTTATATCATTTACAACTCAATCCCTTGATAATTAATTTCCAGTATCCAGTAAGTAATAATACCATTTGGCGTATTCACCGTAACTTCATCATCAATTTGTTTACCTAATAATTCCCTTGCCACAGGTGAATTAATAGAAATCCATTTTTTAATCGGATTAAATTCATCAGGTCCAACTAAGCGAAAAACTTTAATAACACCATTTTCATCTTGTAGTTTTACCCAAGCACCAAAATAAACTCTACCTTCCTGACGAGGATCGGGATCAACTATCTTTAATACTTCAAGACGTTTAGATAAAAATCGAATACGTCGATCAATTTCTCGTAATCGCTTTTTACCATAAATATACTCCGCATTCTCTGAGCGATCACCAAGTGCCGCTGCCTCTGATACAGCTTGGGTGACTTTTGGTCGCTCCTTTCGCCAAAGAAACTTCAACTCTTTTTCAAGATTGTTCCAGCCTTCACGAGTAATATAATTATTTTTCACAATAAAAACTCAGTATGATTAACCTTAATTTAAACTAATTACTATATATAATTCAAAAAAAAGTTTTCGTTGACTACATCAGGTTCTAATATCCAAATATAATGTTAACTGGAAATTATTGTTTTCAACACGTATAAATGTGCACATAAGCAGATAATTGCGTCCTATTTAAGTATTGAAGAAACTAAAATGATGAATAAATCCTTAAGCAAAATTATTGCACATGAATTAGACACCACACCAGCGCAAGTACTTTCAGCTATTACATTACTCGATGAAGGAAATACCGTTCCCTTTATTGCCCGCTATCGTAAAGAAGTCACAGGCGGGCTCGATGATAATCAACTGCGTAAACTTGAAACGCGTTTAAGTTACTTACGTGAATTAAACGAACGCCGCCAAACTATTCTAAAATCGATTAATGAACAAGGAAAGCTTACCGCTGAACTTGCTGAAGCGATTAATAACACATTTAATAAAACTGAGCTTGAAGATCTCTATTTACCTTATAAGCCCAAACGTCGTACCCGAGGCCAAATAGCAATTGAAGCTGGCTTAGCGCCTCTGGCGGAGCGATTATGGAATGAGCCCCAACATATACCGGAACAGATAGCCGAAACCTTTATTGATCCACAAAAAAATATTAATGACACTAAAGCTGCACTTGATGGTGCCCGCTATATTCTAATGGAACGCTTCGCTGAAGATGCAAATTTACTTAGCAAAATTCGTAATTATTTGTGGAAAAATGCCCACTTAACAGCCAAAGTAATCGAAGGCAAAGAAACAGTAGGAACAAAATTTAGCGATTATTTTGATCACCATGAGCTTATTGCGCATATCCCTTCCCACCGAGCGCTTGCCATGTTTCGTGGCCGTAACGGTGGCATTTTACAATTATCACTTAATGCCGATCCACAATTTGAACCATCGCCAAAAGAAAGTTATTGTGAAGAAATTATTACTCAACACTTTGGCTTACATTTAAATAATGCACCAGCAGATAAATGGCGAAGAGCTGTTATCAGTTGGACATGGCGAGTCAAAATTCTGTTACATCTTGAAACAGAATTGATGGCTACCTTACGGGAAAAAGCAGAAGAAGAAGCGATCCATGTTTTCGCACGTAATCTACATGACCTTTTAATGGCAGCGCCTGCCGGTATGCATACCACCATGGGATTAGATCCTGGCTTACGCACGGGCGTTAAAGTTGCTATTGTTGATGGGACAGGCAAACTCATTACTACCGACACGATTTATCCTCATACCGGTCAAGCAACAAAATCTGCAGCAACTATTGCATCCTTATGTGAGAAATATAAAGTTGCCTTGGTGGCCATTGGTAATGGTACTGCTTCGCGTGAAACGGAACGCTTTTTCGCCGCAGTTAAAAAACAGTACCCAAATATTACTGCACAGAAAGTGATCGTTAGTGAATCTGGCGCTTCAGTTTACTCAGCCTCTGAGTTAGCGGCACAAGAATTTCCCACTCTCGATGTCTCTTTACGTGGTGCAGTCTCTATTGCTCGTCGTTTACAAGACCCGTTAGCTGAATTAGTAAAAATTGATCCCAAATCAATTGGTGTTGGCCAATACCAACATGATGTTAACCAAACTTTACTCGCTAAAAAATTAGCAGCGGTAGTCGAAGATTGTGTAAACGCAGTCGGAGTCGATCTAAATACCGCCTCTGTTGCTCTCCTTTCTCATGTTGCAGGGCTAAGTAAAACAATTGCCCAAAATGTTGTTAATTGGCGTAACGAACACGGGCGCTTTAATGACCGCAAACAACTATTACAAGTTACGCGTCTTGGTACAAAAGCTTTTGAGCAGTGCGCGGGGTTTTTACGCATTATGGCAGGGAATAATCCTCTCGATGCCTCAACAGTTCATCCTGAAGCTTATCCAATCGTAGAAAAAATTTTATTAACCACTAAGCAACCCTTAAAAATGATCATGGGTAACACTAGCGTGCTCAATAACCTCAAACCAGAACAGTTTACTACTGATAAATTTGGTATTCCGACGGTAAATGATATTTTAAAGCAATTAGAAAAGCCTGGACGAGACCCGCGACCAGAATTTAAAACAGCCACCTTTGTCGATGGCATTGAAACAATGGAAGATCTCAAAGTAGGTATGATATTAGAAGGTTCGGTGACCAATGTGACCAATTTTGGCGCGTTTGTCGATATTGGCGTTCACCAGGATGGTCTGGTACACATTTCCTCCTTGTCTGATAAATTTATTAAAGATCCGCATTCCATAGTCAAGGCAGGTGATATTATCACCGTTAAAATCATTGATATTGATTTAAACCGTAAACGAATTGCGCTGACCATGCGCCTAGATGAGAAAACAGTAGATACACCACAACATCGTAATAAGCAGCAAACAGGCAGAAATGTCCCCTCAGCCAGTTCAACCAAAACATCCCAACAAAGCAATACACTATTCGGTAATAGTGTTATGGGTGATGCGCTGGCGGCGGCACTTAATAAAAAGCGCTAATAGTCAATATTTATATAGCTAATAGTTTGATCTAGTATCAGGCTATTACCTATTCTGTTATAAAAAATCGTTTTTTTAATAAAAATAATGAATTAACGCTAATTTTGCTGCCAATAGTTCACTCTCAAAGTAACGATTGATCAATATCAATTGCTGTCATTTAAAAAAAGCGCTAAATTAATACGAGTAGCACATAATTATGATTATCATTATTAATGTGATAATGATAATATTTCTTATTAATTTTGCTATTCGTCTGGTACCTATTTACGGTATCTTTATTTTTTGGCTTTATAGTGGAAGTGTCTATGTCAATTCTTCCTAATCATCGATACAAAATTGTCGGATTTTCATCAGAAATAAATCCAGCTTACCGCCAGAAGTTACTTTCTTTAGGCATGTTACCTGGATCTTTTTTTAACGTTATTCGTATAGCGCCGCTTGGTGATCCTATTCAAATCCAAACTCGCCGTATGAACTTGATCGTAAGAAAAAAAGATCTTGCACTATTAAATTTAGACGATGCCGGCAACCAAGTAGTATAAAAATATTTTTATGTTAACTAAATAGCCTATTACTTATTACTCATCTGACCCCAGAACTATGAAATCATTAACTATTGGCCTTATTGGCAACCCTAACGCCGGTAAAACGACACTCTTTAATCAATTAACAGGCGCTCGCCAACGTGTGGGAAATTGGGCTGGTGTCACCGTTGAGCGAAAGGTTGGCCGCTTTGCAACCTCGGAATATGATATTGAATTAGTTGACCTACCTGGCACCTATTCATTAACAACTATTTCAGAACAAACCTCACTCGATGAACAAATTGCTTGTCATTTCATCCTGAGTGGCGAAGCGGATATGCTGATCAATGTTATCGATGCCGCTAACCTCGAACGTAATCTTTATCTAACAATACAACTTATTGAATTAGGTGTACCTTGTCTCGTCGCGCTTAACATGTTGGATATTGCTGAAAACCAAAATATTCACATTAATATTGATGAACTTCAGGCACGCCTAGGTTGCCCTGTTATTCCCTTAGTATCGACTCGCGCAAAAGGTATTAGCAAATTAAAACAAGCGATCGATCAGCATAGCAATAATCTTATTTCAACCCTCATCCACTATCCCGATATTTTGCTCACTGAAGTGGAAAAATTAACTCAAATTATCGACCATAATACATTCAGTCATCAACAGCGCCGTTGGTTAGCACTACAAATATTAGAAGGTGATATCTATAGCCGCGAACGTAGCGCTATTTCCACTGATAGATTAGGTAAAATAAAAGCACATTTGCAATCCCAACAAGCTGAAGAACCTGAACTTATCATTGCTGATGCACGCTATCAAACTATTGCAACCCTTTGCGAAGCGGTCATTAATACTGAAACGGCAAAACCTAATAGCTTAACGCAATTTATTGATAATTTCGTCCTTAATCGCTGGCTTGGGTTGCCTACATTTCTTTTTATCATGTATTTAATGTTTATACTTGCTATCAATATCGGTGGTGCATTACAACCCCTCTTTGAAGGTGGATCAGAAGCCAT
Source organism: Arsenophonus apicola (assembly GCF_020268605.1). Classification (NCBI taxonomy): domain Bacteria; kingdom Pseudomonadati; phylum Pseudomonadota; class Gammaproteobacteria; order Enterobacterales; family Morganellaceae; genus Arsenophonus; species Arsenophonus apicola. The sequence goes on along the minus strand of NZ_CP084222.1, from coordinate 169,472 downwards.
TTTCATTCATGGAATTCAATGGGTTGGTCATACTTTTAATTTACCACAATGGCTGACTGTTTTCCTTGCCCAAGGGGTTGGGGGCGGTATTAACACGGTATTACCATTAGTTCCCCAAATTGGTTTAATGTATTTATTCCTTTCTATATTGGAAGACTCAGGTTATATGGCACGCACGGCATTTGTCATGGATAGACTGATGCAAGCACTAGGTTTGCCTGGTAAATCTTTTGTTCCTTAGATAGTCGGTTTTGGTTGTAATGTGCCTGCCATTATGGGAGCACGGACATTAGATACTCCACGCGAACGATTAATCACCATTTTGATGGCACCTTTTATGTCTTGTGGCGCAAGATTAGCTATCTTTGCTGTTTTTGCAGCTGCTTTTTTTGGCAAAAATGGAGCAAGTATTGTTTTTTCTCTTTATTTATTAGGTATTGTCATTGCGATCCTAACCGGGTTGTTATTGAAATATACTATTGCACGGGGCGCATCTTCGCCTTTTATCATGGAATTACCGGTCTACCATGTACCACACTTAAAAACATTACTGTTACAAACCTGGCAAAGACTGAAAGGTTTTGTGTTAAGAGCAGGAAAAGTAATTATTATTGCCAGTATGATTATCGGGGCACTTAATAGTTTTTCTTTATCCGGTAAAGTTGTTGATAACATTAACCAATCCGCATTAGCGTCAGTAAGTAAAACCCTTACCCCGCTACTGAAACCTATCGGTATCAACGATGATAATTGGCAAGCAACCGTTGGGCTTATTACAGGCGCGTTAGCTAAAGAAGTTGTTATTGGTACATTGAATACACTGTATACCGCCGAAAATATTACTCAAACACCTTTTGATGCCGAGCAATTTAATTTATTAGATGAATTAGAGGATGCCGTTAATGAAACTTGGGATAGCCTGAAAGAAACATTCAGCTTAAGTGTCTTATCCAATCCTATTGAAGCAAGTAAAGGGGATGGTGAGATGGATAGCAGTACAATGGGCGCTATGGCAGCACGATTCGGATCAACTTTATCAGCCTATAGCTATCTAATCTTTGTTCTACTTTATGTTCCTTGCATTTCTGTATTAGGCGCCATTGCCCGCGAAACAAATCGAAGCTGGATGACGTTTTCAATTCTTTGGGGCTTAAATGTTGCTTATTCGGTCTCTGCCTTGTTCTACCAAATAACAACTTTCTCACAACATCCACAGTATAGCGCCGTGGTTATTGGCTTGCTCGTCGCCTTTAATCTACTGATAATCACATTATTACGCCATTCACGTAAACGCATAACACTTAAACTTAATCATAATGTTCACAAATGTAACCACCGTGAACGTGGCTCATGTCATTAGGAGGAGCTAGATGATCAGTTTATTGCAAGTTAGAGATATGGTTGCACTGTATGGTAGAACGGATGCTTACCAAATTAGTCAGAAATTCTCTGCGTCATTACCTATGATTGAAGCTATGTTAGATAAATTAACCGCCATGGGAAAATTAGAACAAATTGATCAATCATCTTGTTTAACGGGTCATAGTTGTAAACTATGCCCTGAAATAAAAAAGTGTAACCTAAAAAATTTATCAAGTAACTTCTGTCTGATTTACGCAAGTAAGCGCTAATTTTTAATAAATTATCGCTTACTTTATTTAGCTTATATAACTTTTTTAATTCTATTTAACTCCTCTTATTCACTGCTCCAATTGGCAAGAAAAATCCACTAACAATTGAATAAATTGCTTAGGATGAGAAATAAACGGGGCATGGGCAGCATGTTTTATTACCACCGAAGGCGAATTTGGTAACCATGCATCTATTATTGGTACGACTTTTCTGGGCACTAAACCATCAAGATCACCATAGATGCGTAAAAAAGGCTTATTTAGCGTTAATAAAGATTGCCGTAGATCCGTTGTTCGCAAAATCTCTAAACCTGCGTTTAATACAGCAACGGAAGGTAATGGTTGTTTCAGTAACACTGTTTTTAATAAACGTATATCTTCATGTGCTGTTTTAGTGCCCAATGTTTGCAATGCCAGAAAACGTTCTACTGTACGATGAAAATTAGCCTGTAATTGTTGTTCAAAGCCTGTAAGCACCATCGGTTTAATGCCTGGCCAGTTTTCTTGCTGACTAAAACATGGTGTTGAAGCCACTGTTATTAAACCCGCGATTTCAGCTTGATGGTTAAGAGCAATGATGTTGGCAATTAATCCGCCTAACGACCAACCTAACCAAATAGCTTGCTTAGGCGCCTTTTGCCAAATAACTTCTGCCATTTGTTGTAATGACATCGGTGGGAAAAAATTACTACGACCATAGCCAGGTAAGTCAACAAGATGCATACGAAAATGGGAGCCACATTCCACTTCAATTGTACGCCAAATTTCTGCATTTAATCCCCATCCGTGCAATAGCACAATATCTTGTTTTCCTTTACCGGACTGCTGCCAAAACAGTGTGGACATAGTTATTCTCTCTTTATAGGTATAAAAAAGGATATCATTATGTTAACAATGGCTGGATACTGTTGGCTATGCCACCAAACACTAAAATATCGCTTTCATGGCATTTGTCACTACTGTTTAAAACATTTGCCTTATCTAAAACAAGTTTGTTATCGCTGTGCTTTACCCGTCGAAAAATTTACCTTTACTTGCGGTCGCTGCTTACAAACTCCACCCTATTGGCACAATCTTGTTGCCATTACTGCCTATATACCACCATTAAGTAAGCTAATACAGCAGTACAAATTTGGAAAAATCCCTCAAATCGCTTTTATCCTTGCGCGCTTATTCCTACTTTATTGGCAACAAGGATATCGTCAGCAACGCTGGCGCAAACCAGATATCATATTGACATCCTCCCCCACCTTCACACTTCGTGACTCAGGAGGGGGATTCCCGTTAGTCGGAGACTATCTGATCGCTCAGAAGCCTGGTTCCTGCTGCTGACGGCATTACTGCACCGTTCACTTCACAGGCTAACACGGCATGTCCTGCCGCTAAAATGTTACGAGCTCCGTTGATATCTGCGTTCTCTGTATACCCGCACTCAAGGCACTCGAATCTACTTTGTGATTGACGATTTTCTTTCGCTGTATGACCACAACATGCACACCGTTGACTTGTATATGCCGGAGGCACAGCTAATACCTGACCACCGCGCCATAGCTGCTTGTACTCAAGCTGACGGCGCATTTCATACCAACCCTGATCCAGTATCGAACGGTTAAGTCCTGATTTTGCCCTGACATTCCGTCCGTGCTGCTCTTGTGTACCTTTTGCCGATTTCGACATGTTACTGACCTTTAAGTCCTCAATGACGATCATCGCGTGGTTTTGCTGATTTCACTGGTGACTTTGTGAAGGTAGTCTTTGCGGATATTGGTTATATGCGAGTGGAGACGTTGGATTTTTCGCTTCTGTTTTTTCCAGTTATTGCTGAATTTAACTTTACAGCTTAACTGACGCTGGAATTTCGCCAGCTTTTTTTGGTTGGTTTTAAAACTGTTTACAGGTTCAAACACTGTGCCGTCTGACAGCGTGGCGAGTCTGGTTACACCTGCATCCAAACCAATCATTGTTGCTGACGAATGAGGCTGAATGTCCATTTCCAGTTCGACCTGAAACGATATATACCAGTGTCCCGCATGTTGGCTAACGGTTGCGTTTTTAATCTTACCGTACAGCTTTTGCGACTGCCGGAACTTTACCCATACCAAACCTGACGGTAATCTCACTCTGCCATTATCGAGCTGACAATATTTATCAAAATTAACAAAACGAACTGAATCACGCCCGTCATTTTTCCTTTTAAATACAGGAGCTTTTGCTGCCAGTTTTTTATCAAAGCAGCGTTTCCATGCCCCGTGCAGATCTTTGAGTTTCTGCTGAAGATTATCCGTGTAGGCTTCTTGCAAAAGGAATGTTCCGGCTTTTTTTCCATTCTGTGAGCATCCGATTTAGTTCAAACGCTGACGGTAGTTTACCGCCGGATTCAATAATGCGTTGCGTCTCTGCTAGCCCGTAATTCCAGATAAAACGAGCGCATCCGCACAACTGCCGCAAACGTTGCGACTGTTTTCGGTTGGTTCGAGTCTGAATTTGTAGGCTTTTAGAATTAGCATTATTACTCAGTGTGTAGTAAATTATCTCACTATCTTACCGTATATCCGGTTAATTTCAATGCAAAAATATAAAATCAACCGTTCAAGACATGCAGCGTTTCTTTTACATGTTCACCTTGTCTTTGTGACTAAGTACCGAAAGAAAGTACTCAGTGGCTTGCACTACAAAGCATTTCATCAGTATGCAGGTGAAGTGTGTCGCGACTTTGGGGCTGATTTAAAGGAAAGTAACGGAGAGTCCGATCACGTTCATATGCTGATCGAGTACCCGCCCACAGTGCAGTTGTCAGTACTAGTAAACTCGCTGAAAGCGGTAACGTCTCGTCGTCTGCGTAATGAGTTTCTAGACTTGCGTGGGGCTTACGGCAAGCCAGTGTTGTGGTCTCGATCATACTTTGCAGGTTCGTGCGGGGGAGCACCGCTGGAAGTTGTTAAGCAATACATTCAAAATCAGCGTGGCTGATCATTCTTCGGGCTTTTCAAGCCCGACCAAATTCCCCTCCCACCTTATGTCGGTGGGAGTACCCTTTGGAGGTTAAGATGGCAATACCACTTCATCATGGTAAACATTGGCAACGTGGATTTAATCAAGCCAGTTTAATGGCCATACAATTAGCTTATTGGCTAGGATGCCAATATCAGACTAATTCAATTACTCGCACTCGTGCTACACTACCACAAACTCAACTTTCTGCTAAAAAACGTACACAAAATCTTAGTAACGCTTTTAGGATAAAAAAATCGTTTCAAGATCGTCATATTGCTGTACTGGACGATGTAATTACAACAGGTACAACAATGAATGAAGTGGCTAAATTGCTCATTAAAGCTGGCGCAAATTCAGTCCAAGCCTGGGCAATATGCAGAACCTTGTAGAAAGTAATGAAAAGAGCGTATGATAAACATACTAAAATGATAAAGTTGAGCATTGACTATGATTAATATTACTGAAGCAGCACAAGCTCATTTTGCCAAACTATTGGCAAATCAAGAATCTGGTACACAAATTCGCGTATTTGTTATCAATCCTGGCACACCTTCTGCGGAATGTGGGGTCTCTTATTGTCCACCTGATGCTATCGAAGCAACTGATATTGAACTTAAATTTGATAAACTTTCAGCCTATGTTGATGAGATTAGCGCACCTTTTCTGGAAGAGGCTGAAATTGATTTCGTAACGGATCAATTAGGCTCTCAACTTACTCTAAAAGCACCTAATGCTAAAATGCGAAAAGTTGCTGACGATGCCCCGCTGATGGAACGAGTTGAATATGTTATTCAATCACAAATTAATCCACAGTTAGCCGGCCATGGAGGAAAGGTATCATTAATGGAAATCACTGATGATGGATATGCCATTCTACAATTTGGTGGAGGTTGTAATGGCTGTTCAATGGTCGATATTACCTTAAAAGAAGGTATTGAAAAGCAATTGCTAAATATGTTCCCAGACGAATTGAAAGGCGTAAAAGATTTAACCGAACATCAACGTGGTGATCACTCTTATTATTAAAATTATTACCCATTTTTGCTAAAGATAGATACTCTTTAAGAGTATAGAGAGTATCTTTTTTTCCAAACATAAAATAATATAGCGCAGAATTACTATGGATAATTTTCAATTAATTACAGTTGAACAAGCCTATAAACTTTGGCAAACAGGTAACAGCATCATGGTCGACATTCGCGACCCACAAAGTTTTCATTCAGCGCATATTACCAGCGCTTACCATCTTACAAATGAGTCCTTAAATAACTTTATTAGCCAAACTGACTTTGATACGCCAGTAATGGTAATGTGTTACCATGGCCATAGTAGCCAAGGAGCAGCACAATATTTGGTTAATACGGGCTTCGAAACTGTTTATAGCATAAACGGTGGTTTTGAAGTATGGTCGAGAGAATATCCACACACCATCAATTCACTCTCTTAAGCGATATAACAGGCTATGATCCATCTAATTTCTATAGCAAATCCTAGGTTAGCACAAGCATTTATTGATTATATGGCAATGCAAAACATTGTTATTGAAATGCGCGCTGAGCCACAGGGGAAATTCTTTGATCTCTGGTTACAGGACGAAAATAAGTTCGAACAAGCACAACAAGAACTAAAACTATTTATGCAAGATCCTCTTAACTCCCGTTATCAGGCGGCAAGCTGGCAAACTGGACATGTCGATAAAAAATTTGGCTACCGTAATTATCTCACTTTCGATTATTTAAAAAAACAATCTGGACCACTTACCATTATCGTTTTCTTTTTAACTATTTTTATTTATATTTGGATGCTAATTTCTGGTAATGACACCGTAATGGCTTATCTTGCTTGGCCATCAAATACTCAATACACTGAAATCTGGCGAATATTCACCCCTGCTTTACTGCACTTTTCATTGATGCATATTTTGTTTAATTTAATGTGGTGGTGGTATTTAGGTAGTCAGGTAGAACGCCAATTAGGTACAGGTAAGCTATTTGTCATTACTATTGTATCAGCTCTTTTTAGTAATTGGGGGCAATCGCTATTTAGTGGCTCAGCTTTTGGTGGTCTTTCTGGCGTGGTTTTTTCGTTAATTGGTTACGTTTGGTTAACCGGTGAACGTCACCCAGCAAAAGGTATTTCTATTCCACGAGGATTAATGATATTTGCTGTTTTATGGTTATTTCTTGGTTACTTTGATATTTTTGGCATGAAGATAGCTAACACAGCACACACTGCCGGGTTAATTATCGGTTTATTAATGGGATTATGGGATAATAGACATAAACCAAATAATACAAAACTTGACCAATATATTTAGTGATACTTGAGGTTTTTGTGAAACAAACTCAACGCCATGATGCTATTATCGAACTTGCCCGTATTCAAGGCTATGTAAGTACTGAAAAGTTAGTTGAATATTTCAATGTCAGCCCACAAACTATTCGTCGTGATCTCAATGAACTGGCAGAAAAAAATAAAATTCAACGCCATCACGGAGGTGCCGCACTTCCTTCAAGTTCTGTAAATACGGCTTACCATGATCGCAAAATGATGTGGTCGAATGAAAAAGAACGAATTGCCCAACATGTTGCGCGCCAAATCCCTAATGGGGCGACACTATTTATCGATATCGGTACCACACCAGAAGCTGTCGCCTATGCGTTGCTGAATCATAAAAATTTAAGGATCGTTACGAATAATCTTAATGTTGCAATCCTACTTATGCCAAAAGAGGATTTTCGTTTGATTTTAGCAGGAGGAGAAGTTCGTAGCCGTGATGGCGGGATTGTTGGTGAAGCAACCCTAGATTTTATATCTCAATTCCGTCTGGACTATGGTATTTTAGGTATCAGTGGTATCGATGAGGATGGTTCATTACTTGAGTTCGACTACCATGAAGTACGAACAAAAAAAGCAATTATTGAAAATTCTCGTTGCGTTATGCTGGTCACTGATCACTCAAAATTTGGGCGCAATGCAATGGTTAACCTAGGCAGTATGGAGATGATTGATTATCTTTTTACTGACCAAGCTCCTCCTGCAAACATCGAAAAAATGATTGAGTATCATAATGTAACCCTTGAGATATGCTAATATTCGCTTATCGCAGGAAATTTTCTTATTTCCTGCTCTATTTCTGTAGCTATACTTCTTTATAAGCCCATATTCTCTCCAAATTAATACTCATTCTCTAAATTAGTTTGCTATTTTGGTCTATTTTTCCATCAAACAATAAGTGGCATCAATTTTATGGTTTTTTCCGCTTAATAATAGTTGGCTTTCGAATCTAATTTGATTAAAATCGTGAGCGAAAACGAACATACTTGAGCAATCTCGAACATTGGGGGACGCATGGAAATAAAAGATTTAATAGTGCTAGGTGGTGGTATAAATGGTGCTGGTATTGCCGCTGATGCTGCTGGTCGTGGATTATCAGTATTACTACTAGAAGCTCAAGATCTTGCTAGCGCAACTTCTTCAGCTAGTTCCAAACTGATCCACGGCGGATTGCGCTATTTAGAACATTATGAATTTCGTTTAGTTAGTGAAGCGCTTGCCGAGCGTGAAGTTTTGCTTAAGCTTGCTCCCCATATCGCTTTCCCTATGCGTTTTCGCCTCCCTCATCAACCTCACCTTCGCCCTGCCTGGATGATCCGTGCTGGCCTTTTCCTTTATGATCACCTAGGTAAACGTACCAGTCTACCTGGCAGTAAAGGACTAAAATTTGGTAAAAACTCTGTCTTAAAATCAGAATTAACAAAAGGTTTTGAATATTCAGATTGTTGGGTAGATGATGCACGCTTAGTCGTCCTCAATGCACAAGAAGTTCTTAGACATAAAGGTGAAGTTCGAACTCGTACTAAAGCGACGAGAGCCTGGCGTGAGAACGGGCTCTGGGTCGTGGAAGCAGAAGACCTACGTACGGGTAAAAAAGAAACTTGGCAAGCAAAAGGATTAGTAAACGCAACTGGACCTTGGGTTAAATCTTTCTTTGATGAAGGGTTACAATTAAAATCACCTTACGGTATCCGACTAATTAAAGGTAGCCATATTGTTGTACCTCGTGTACACGATGGATCACAAGCTTATATTTTACAAAATGAAGATCACCGTATTGTCTTTGTTATTCCTTGGATGGACGAGTTTTCTATTATAGGTACTACCGATGTCGAATACCAAGGTGATCCAAAAGATGTTCACATTGATAATAATGAAATTAAATACTTACTAAAAGTTTACAACGATCATTTCAAAAAACAGTTAACCCAGCAAGATATTGTCTGGACTTATTCTGGGGTACGTCCATTATGTGATGATGAATCTGATTCGCCTCAAGCCATTACACGTGATTACACACTCGATATCCATGATGAACAAGGAAAAGCACCTTTATTATCTGTTTTTGGTGGTAAATTAACCACATATCGTAAACTTGCCGAACATGCTATAGATAAATTAGCTCATTACTACCCTAATACCGGTAAAGCATGGACTAAAGACGCAACACTACCTGGTGGTGATATCGAAGGTTGTGATCGTGACGGTTATGCTCAGTTATTACGTAAACGCTACCCCTGGTTACCAGAAGGAATTGCCTTGCGATATGCCCGCACTTACGGTAGTAACAGCAGTTTGATTTTAAACCAAGCACAATCGTTATCTGATCTAGGTGAAGCTTTTGGGCACAATTTATATGAAGCTGAATTACGTTATTTAGTCGAAAATGAATGGGTTACAGAGTTAGATGATGCCATCTTGCGTAGAACTAAATTAGGTATGTGGCTTAATGATGATGAAAAACAACGAATAAAGCAATGGTTAATTAAAAATACAACTATTACACAATAATACCATATAAGCCTCATAAATTTATGAGGCTTATATCGCAACTTTATCGATTACAACCTGAGCAAAACAGTTAATAAAGTTTCTTCGCCGTATCTAACCAATCCTGCTTAAACTTACGTTGCATATTTTCGACTGCATCTATGATATCATGATGAACCAGTTTATCATTTTGAATACCAACACAGCGGCCACCATAGCCTTGCAAAAGTAGCTGAATAGAGTAAGCGCCCATACGGGATGCCAAAACACGATCACTCGCTACTGGGCTACCGCCTCGCTGAATATGACCTAAAACAGTTGCACGTGTTTCATGCCCCGTTGCTTTTTCAATATATTTTGCCAATTCATTAACATCGTAAATATGTTCAGTAATAGCAACAATCGCATGACGTTTACCTCTTGCTAAGCCAGATTTAATTTCTGTCAGTAACTCTTCCTTATCAAAAGGTATTTCAGGCAATACTACAAACTCACAGCCTCCAGCAATAGCCGCGGATAAAGTCAAATCACCGCAGTGGCGCCCCATTATTTCAACTATCGAAATACGTTTATGGGAAGTTGAAGTATCACGTAAACGATCAATTGCCTCAACAATGGTATCCAAAGCGGTAAAATAACCAATAGTATAATCAGTACCAGCAACATCATTATCAATTGTTCCAGGTACGCCAATACAAGGGAAGCCCGCTTCAGTGATCCTCTTTGCTCCGCGATAAGAACCATCTCCACCAATGACCACCAAGGCATCAATATTATGTTTTCTCATATTATCAATAGCTTGAGCTCTTACCTTCTCACTATCACGAAATTCAGGAAAACGAGCAGAGCCTAAGAAAGTACCACCGCGGTTAATAATATCAGAAACACTAAAACGGTTGAGTTCTTTTATTCGATTTTCATAAAGACCCATATAGCCGTCATAAACACCATAAACTTCTAATCCTTCAGAGAGTCCCATTCTTACGACACTACGAATAGCAGCATTCATCCCTGGCGCATCACCACCACTGGTTAAAACGCCAACTCTTTTTATTCCTTTTTTATTCATGGTGACCTCTGATTTAATATATTGCTACAAGTATAAAAACCATATCATTTATTTTACTTATGACTGCGACGAGCTGAATTGATTCTGCATGCTACATTATACGATAAAACTTTTACCGTGTGCTTTAATTATTAACTTTCTTTGATAAAGGTGAAATTTATTATAAATATTACAAATACTCCCATTAAAATAATTAAATAAAAAAATTTCTAATTATTATGTTAATGAAATATATATGTGGCTGATAATTAAGTTATCTTAATAGATACTTTAATTTTTTATACTACAGATATATAGATCTTTTTTTTAAAACTAACGTTTACAATAAAACGTTTTTTATATCTTTTTAGTATAGCTAACTTCATCTATAAAAATTTTTAACTTTTAATTAAAAACTGTCTGATTAATTTACACCTCCGATTTGCACTTCATCTAAAATATTCCTTATAAGTCAGTTAGTTCCATCGCAAAAATCATATATAAACATAACACCACTAGTGTACAAAAAACTACAGAGAAGGCAAAATATAATAGGCATTGTTACTCATAGTGGAAATCGAAAAATAGTATCGCTAGATAGAAATATTTTAGTAATTTTAAATATAGGATCTGCGAGTAAATGAAATAATGGAGAAAAAATGTTAGAAATATTCGATGTGAACTATAACCTTTTGACTGAAAAAAAATCAAAAGAATTATTTACGTTAAGAAAAGAAACATTTAAAGATCGGCTTAACTGGGCAGTCAGTTGTATTAATGGCATGGAGTTTGATGAATATGATAATGACAAGGCTAACTATCTATTTGGTGTAAGAAATAACAACATTATCTGTAGTGTCAGATTTATTGAAATGCAATTTCCTAATATGATTACAGGCACATTTGCACATTTTTTCAAACATCTTAATCTTCCTAAGGGAAATTATATTGAATCAAGCCGCTTTTTTGTGGCCAAAGACCGAACAAAAGAACTAAATTGCGACAAATATCCTGTCTTTTTTATACTATGTCTAGCAATGATTAATTATGCTCAAAAAGGCGATTATGATGGAATTCTTACTATTATCAGCCATGGTATGTTAAAAGTAGTAGAACGTTCAGGTTGGGAAGTTTCAATCATTGAACAAGGTTTATCAGAAAAAAACGAAAAAGTGTATCTGCTGCTTTTGCCCATAGATTCTAAAAATCAAAATAAGTTAATTGGAAGGATAAGGAGCCATTATGACAGCCTTGTGAATAATAATTTAAAAAAATGGCCATTAATATATCCATCATTTGGAGACAGGTTTAATGAGCTGTAATTCGACACCAAGTCTTATTGCATGCTTAGCGTTCATAACGCCCAATTTTTTCACAACACTGCCAATATGAAATTTTACTGTACCCAATTTTATACCTAGTATGGTTGCAATTTCAGAGTAGGTTTTTCCCATACTAGCCCAATACAAAATTTCATTTTCACGTGGTGAAAAACACTCTTTTCCACTTGCTGGGTTCTGATAGTTTTGTCTAATCATCTCTCGATACAGAGAGGTGATTTTTTCATGAACATCAAGAAGAAGCATATGCAAATCATTTTTATGCTCTTTTATCTTCTTTTTTATTTCGACAACTTCTGAACTAAACATCACGATTGATAACATAGCAAGGCGATTATTATAATCATGTAATACAAAAGTATAGCCATTTACAACATTATAATCTTTCGAAATATCGAAAATTTTGGAGAAATTAATATTAGAATTAATAGGCAAACTTTCGTCCCACTCAAAAGGAGAAACTCGATTAAGAGCAAAGATAATGACGGGATCGATTTGTTGATAATTCCTTTCCTTATATATTTCAACCCACTCATCTGGATAATTTGTTATCGCAAACATTTCCGCTGGATTTCTTTTATTCAGGATAATATACGCATACCTAAATTTCCCAAAAACAGCTAATTCTCTATCTAAGTAGTTTTTTATTACATCATTTATCGTATCATTATCAAAAAACGTCTTTGACATCCACTTACTCCCCCAAAATACATAATAACTTCCATGTAAGGATAAAAGTATAGTGCAAAACTAGACTTAAGTCTAACTACAATCGAAGCATAAAAAAAGGTAAAGTCACAACTAGATTTAAATAAAAATAATAAAAAAACCTGACCTCATGTAAGGTCAGGCTGCCAAGTTGGCCAACACCAGGGAAATTTATTTCTCAATATCATAAAGCCATATCGTCAGTAGAAGCAAAATGTCTCTACTGGCTTTATAGCTTTTTTTCATCATAATTTGCTATTAATAATTCAACTCTCCTTCATTAAACTTTAATTTTTTCATATATATCAATATATTAACCTTAACAAAGAAATAAACTTTTGCTTACAAATTTATTTATAATTAAATCAACATATCGACTAATTAGCCATATTTCATTCTAGAAATCTATTTAATTTGTATCTCAATTGCGCGGTAAACTTCATTTAGTTATCTGTTGGACATCCTACATATTCAAATTATCTAAGAATTTTACGATATTAAAACATTATGAATGGGTTAATCTTTATGAAAATAAATGCGTTAAATAAGTAACATTTTTCTGATACACGATTCTTATGATAAAATTTTCAATACATTGTCTTTAATAAACAATATTTTTGTAAGAACAACATCATAGCAAACAAGTGCGTTCTATCATCACACTAACAAATTTAAAAAATATCCTTAACTTACTAAACTAGTGTGATTATGAATACTAGATAAGAGGTTAGCATTATTATTTGATTATATTTTTACTAAGCTAATTTTTTAATTAACTAGATGAGTTAATTAAAGAAATAAAAAGCAATACCCCTTCAACCAATGAAATCAAGAAGACTTACTAACTCATGTAACTACCGTGTCAACTAATCAACAGTTTTTGCTCCCATAACAGCTTCTATCAGCTAAGTTTTTCAACATATTATTATGGATCCTAGAGACCATTGTGGTCGTGAAAAGTGATGGGAACAAAAAATATTTAGCACTTATTTACGTCATTAGAGATATGACTTCAAGCAATAGCGAGTCAGTATTACCTCATTTAATTTTCTTTGTGCAGCTGAGCCAATATTGACCATATCGAGGATATCTTCGAAATAACCTTCAATATTGTGTACACTATGGGAACAAGCATCTTTCACTCATTCTAAAACAGGCGTGAAATGTCCGTATTCCGCATATTCTAGCTGCTTAGCAAGCTCTCTAGCCGACCAAAATGCAAGGCCAGATTCATCAATTTTTTATTTATTCAAATATTTGATTTTGTTGAATTATGCATCTAATCTCTCATATTTATTAGCGCTATCGATTGATAATGCAGATGGCTTACCTGTAGTGTAATTCAAATACTGTTAAGACTTCCTAAAATAACCTACTTGTAAACTCTCCCTAACAATCAAACTGTAGTGGTCAACTATAATTGTGATTTCTTCTTCAATATTCTGATAGTAAAAAAGCCAGTAAATACAAGGTATCTTCTGGCTTTGTGATTTGTTGTTAATTACTATGAAAACTTACTCAATATTTTGGATCTGCTCACGCATTTGTTCTATTAAGACTTTTAATTCGACAGCAGAATTAGTCACTTGGCTATTAATAGATTTAGAGGCCAAGGTATTTGCTTCACGATTAAATTCCTGCATCATAAAATCCAACCGACGACCGACAGCTTCTTGCTTTTTAAGAATATTACGCGTTTCTTTAACATGAGCATCTATCCTATCAAGTTCTTCTGCAACATCGATACGTTGGGCTAACATGATTAGCTCTTGTTCTAATCGATTATTATCTATCTGAATTTCTGCCTCTGCTAATTTTGTTTGTAAGCGCTCACGCTGCCATTTTAAAATCTCCGGCATTTGATGACGAACATCTTGAATTTGCTGACTAACAGCATCTAGCCGTTGCTCAATCATTACCTTTAGCATCTCGCCTTCGCTTTCCCGATTGAGAATAAAATCATCTAAAGCAAATTCTAATTCTTTAAGTAAATGTTTACAAATAACATCCAAATTCTGCTCCTGAGCTAACATAACCCCAGGCCAGCGAAGAATTTCTAACGGATTAATTTCGCCTTCACCACTACTCTTTTTTACCCAGTTCGCAGTTCTAATCAATTGGTTAGCTAACTCTTCATTTAGGACTAATTCACTCTGCTGATGTGAACTAAGTTCAAAACGTAAACTACACTCTACTTTCCCTCGTGTTAATCTGGCACGTAGACGCTCGCGAATCACAGGTTCCAGGCTTCTAAATTGTTCCGGCAAGCGAATATAAGTTTCAAGATAACGTTGGTTAACGGAACGCAGCTCCCAAGCCGCATTTCCCCATTCACTTTTTATATCTCGTCGTGCGAAAGCGGTCATACTATGGATCATATATCGTTCCTATAAATAAAAATTAGATTATAACCTTGAGTGAAAGCATAGGATAGGCATTCAATGTCGAAGAACGTATAATGCGCCACCAACATTATTTAACTACGGAGATAACACCATGCGTCCAGAGAATAGGCAGGCTGATCAGGTGCGCCCTATAAAAATCACCCGTCAATATACTAAACATGCAGAAGGTTCTGTTCTGATTGAGTTTGGTGATACCAAAGTATTATGTAACGCCACAATCGAAGAAGGCGTTCCCCGCTTTTTAAAAGGCCAATCACAAGGTTGGATAACAGCAGAATACGGTATGTTACCACGAGCAACAAATTCTCGTAATATACGCGAAGCAGCAAAAGGCAAACAAACCGGTCGCACCATGGAGATACAACGCCTTATCGCACGTTCTCTACGAGCTGCTGTTGATTTAAAGCAATTAGGTGAATATACCATTACACTAGATTGTGATGTCATTCAGGCTGATGGAGGCACTCGTACCGCTGCAATTTCGGGTGCCTGTGTCGCTTTAACTGATGCATTAAACAAAATGGTCGCAGAAGGAAAATTGAAAAAAAGTCCGCTTAAATCAATGGTTGCAGCGGTTTCTGTCGGCATAGTGGATGGCAAACCTATTTGTGATCTAGAATATAGTGAAGACTCTGTCGCTGAAACAGATATGAATATTGTCATGATGGATAATGGTAAAATGATCGAAATTCAAGGTACTGCAGAAGGTGAACCATTTAGTCATGAGGAGCTGTTATCGCTGCTTTCTTTAGCAAAAAATGGCTTACAAACCATTTTTACCGCCCAGAAAGAAGCATTAGAATAATAAACTATTATATCTTACTAGCGGTCTTTTATAGCTGTTAAATTGAAAGAAGATAAATTAAAGAGGAAAATTTAATGAAAGGCTATCAGCGCGAATTTATTAAACTCGCCATGAAAAAAAAAGCATTGGAATTTGGTGAATTTACGTTGAAATCTGGTCGCAAGAGCCCCTATTTTTTTAATGCTGGCCTCTTTAATACAGGAAAAGATTTAGCTGCACTAGGTCATTTTTATGCCCAAGCGTTTATGGATCATAATCCTGCTTGTGACATTATTTTTGGTCCGGCCTATAAAGGTATTCCGATCGTAACAACAATGGTGGTTGCACTATCTGAGCATTATCACTTTGATAAGCCATACTGTTTCAATCGGAAAGAGGTTAAAAAACATGGTGAAGGTGGAGAATTAGTCGGTAGTCCATTAAAAGGAAATGTTGTGATCGTTGACGATGTTATTACAGCAGGAACGGCAATTAAAGAATCTGCAGAAATAATTAAGCGACATAAAGCTAAACTTAGTGCGGTTATATTAAGTCTAGATCGTCAGGAGAAAGGTGAAAAGAATCTATCAGCCGTCCAAGAAATTGAAAAGAAATTCAAATGCCAGGTATTTTCTATTATTACTTTGAATGATTTAATTGATTATTTAAGTGAAAATCCGAATATGTCAACCCATTTGGCTACGATGAAAGCTTATCGAGAAAACTATGGTACCACTCCTCTTAACAAATAAAAAATTAGCAATTTTATTAACCCACTAGCGTAAAAAAAACTCCGCCCAAATATCAGGCGGAGTGAGTAGTACAATTAATTATTGTAACTGCGCCAAGATCATAGGCCAGCGTGCATCAAATTCTTTAGTTGGGCAATACCGAAACTCTGAACGTACAAATCGTGATAACATACCCTCACAAAACACTAATAGTTGAGATGCTAATAAACTCTCATCATAACTAAAACTTTGCTTATCTCGTATTTTTCTTTCCTTTAAAACCTGTCTAAATTGCGCTTCGATACGTTCAAACAATTGGCTAATCCTATCTTGTAATTGAACTTGCTCAAACATCAACGCATGTGCTGTCATTATTCGTGTTAATCCAGGATTTTTCTCCGCAAAACCCAGTATCAACATTAAAATCAAGCGAATACGCCTAATGGTGTCTTTCTCATCTTGCAGAATCAGATTAATACGTGAAATTAAAGAATTTTCAATAAATTCAATAAGACTATCAAACATTTTCCCTTTACTAGGGAAATGCCGGTATAGTGCTGCTTCAGATACACCAACATGACTTGCCAACTTAGCTGTGGTAATGCGCTGGCTGCCATCACTTGTTTCCAACATTTGCGCAAGCGCCTGCAAGATTTCCTCACGCCTGTTTTTCTTCTTTGCTATCTCTTTTCCTGCCATGGCTAAACAAGACCCCTGATAAAACAACAAAACAGACCACGCAATCCTTGCTTTTCATCATTTATAAAGCTTAAAAATCAAAAAATTGATAATATTTTATAAATAATAAGATTATTGGCGGCCTGAATGACCAAAACCACCACTACCACGTTTTGTCGTTTCAAAATCTTGTACAAGCTTAAATTCAGCTTGAACAACTGGCACAAAAACCATTTGTGCTATACGCTCACCCGGTTCAATAGTAAAACTTGTATTACCACGATTCCAGACCGAAACCATCAATTCACCTTGATAATCAGAATCGATTAAACCGACTAAATTTCCTAATACAACACCATGCTTATGGCCTAAACCTGAACGAGGAAGAATTACTGCAGCCAATTGTTGATCTGCAATATGTACTGCTAATCCTGTGGGTAATAGCTTAGTTTGACCTGGTTCTAATTGTATCGCCTGATCTAAACAAGCTCGTAGATCTAATCCAGCAGATCCTTCTGTCGCATAAGTGGGTAAAGGAAATTCATTTCCTACACGAGGATCAAGAATTTTAATGTCTATTTTTTTCTTCATAACGTTGAAGTATCTCATCGAGTAAACGGTGGCCAAGCTCTAATTTATGACTATGAGGTAAATGTATCTCTTTATCTTCCCAAAATAAATTCAGGGCATTGCTTTCTGAATTGAATCCATGATCGGCTAATGAAACATCATTTGCACAAATAAGATCCAGATTTTTTTGGATAAGCTTATTACGAGCATATTCTTCCACATTTTGTGTCTCTGCTGCAAATCCAACAACATAAGGACGATTTTTAGTCAATTTACCAACACTTGCCACAATATCAGGATTTTTTACCAATGTCAGAGTAATTTCGTCTGCCTGCTTTTTAATTTTTTCTTTTGTAAACGCTTTTGGCCGATAATCAGCCACTGCAGCACATCCAATAAAAATTTGTTGTTTATCAATTATATTATGTACTTGGTTATACATCTCCAACGCGCTGACAACATTAATACGTTTAACGCCTGCAGGCGTTGATAAATTAACTGGACCGCTAATAAGTGTTACATTAGCACCTCGTTCTGCAGCCGCTTGTGCTATCGCGAAACCCATTTTTCCCGAACTATGATTAGTAACAAAACGAACGGGATCGATTTCCTCTTGGGTTGGCCCCGCCGTAATTGCTAAATGCAGGTTTACCATATCTTGCTTATGCTGAAAACTATTCTCAGCTAACTCAACAATAGCTAACGGCTCTAGCATTCGACCGGGGCCAACATCACCACAAGCTTGACTGCCTTCAGCAGGGCCCCAAACTAAAACATGGCGCTCTTTAAGTAATGTAATATTTTGCTGAGTAATATTAGCGAGATACATCTGCTGATTCATTGCCGGCACAACAGCTATTTTTGCCTCTGAGGCTAAACAGACCGTTGTTAATAAATCATTAGCCATACCAACAGATAAACGAGCAAGCAAATCTGCAGTTGCAGGTGCTAAAATAATTAAATCTGCCCATTTAGCTAATTCAATATGACCCATTGCTGCCTCTGCGGCAGGATCCAATAAATCATCAGCAACTGGATAGCCCGAAACAGCCTGTAGTGTTAACGGTGTAATAAAAGATTTGGCGGCATTTGTCATGACCACACGTACAATTGCACCATGATCACGCAAACGACGAACTAATTCCGGTGTTTTATAAGCGGCAATACCACCGCTAACACCAAGCACGATATTTTTACCTGTAAGTTCTGCCATCATATCTATCCAAATTCAAATGATGAGTTTACTGATATTACCATAAGCTGAAGTTTAGGTGAGAATACCATCAATTTTTATCCATCAAAAAACTTTTTTGCAAAACGCTACGCAACTACGCTAGGAAATTTTGGCACATACTTTGGCATGCTGTAACCTGTCAAAGCGACTGGGAAATAGACAGGAAAACATATGGAAGAAATAAATTATGCACTTCAACCTAGAGAAAAGCTTTTAGCTTATGGGGCATCATCATTAAGTGACATAGAGCTTTTGGCCATTTTTCTTCGCACAGGGTTGCCTGGATTTCCGGTTTTAATATTGGCAGAAAACTTACTAAAAGAATTTGGTTCGCTTCATAAACTATTAACAGCTGATTATCAACAATTTTCAGCGCACAAGGGATTAGGGGTTTGTAAGTATTCACAATTACAAGCGATTGGTGAAGTGGCTAAACGATTTTTTACACAACAACTTATTAATCAAAGTATTATGAGAAGCCCTAAGCACTTAAAAAAATATCTACTCGATTTTTATCTTGGACAAGATAGAGAAATTTTTATCGTATTATTCTTAAACAACCAAAATCAAATTATTTGCTATGAAGAAATGTTTAAAGGTACCATAAATCGAGTAGAGGTACATCCGAGAGAAATTTTAAGGCAAGCTGTTAAAGTAAATGCAGTATCCATTATTCTAGCGCATAATCATCCATAGGGTAACCCGGAGCCCAGTTTAGCGGATAAAATTGTCACCGAAAGAATCGCCAATGCTTGCCGTTTGATAGACATAAAATTACTTGACCATTTTGTCATCGCCCATAAAAAATGCCTTTCATTTGTCGAACTTGGCCTACTCTAATGCCATATTTTGACTAAGAAATAGCAACTTTATTAGTTCTGGGCTTGAGTGAAAGCGCTATAGGGCGTATACTACGCCACCTTTTAGGATCTCGGGTTTGACACAAAGGGCCTATCTCAGTGAGTTTTTACTGAAGTTAAGTTGTTTTTTATATTAAGAAAATTTGCTGAGATAGGCTCCTAAGTCTGACGAGGCAGTCATTCCCGATATAAAGCTCGAGCTGATTAGATTTTTGGAGAAATAGACATGTCACGAGTCTGTCAAGTTACTGGTAAGCGCCCGATGAGCGGTAATAACCGCTCACACGCAATGAATGCAACTAAACGCCGCTTTTTGCCAAACCTGCACTCTCACCGTTTCTGGGTTGAGTCTGAGAAACGTTTCGTAAAACTTCGTGTGTCGGCAAAAGGCATGCGTATAATCGATAAAAAAGGGATCGACGCAGTTCTTGCTGAGCTTCGCTCCCGTGGTGAGAAATACTAAGGAACTTAAAAATGGCTAAAGGTATTCGCGATAAAATTAAACTAGTTTCTTCTGAAGGTACAGGCCACTTCTATACTACAACGAAGAACAAACGCACTATGCCTGAAAAATTGGAAATGAAAAAATTCGATCCAGTTGTTCGTAAGCATGTGATTTATAAAGAAGCTAAAATTAAATAACTTCTTAATAAAAAACCCAGCGCAAGCTGGGTTTTTTATATAATATCTTTAATGTATAAAAGAGAATTTTATATTATTAACATTTTTTCATTTCATTCTTTTCACTGCAATTTCGTTAATATAATAAATAACCTATTGAAAAAATTAATGAATATAAATAATTATCAAAAAAATTTCTTATTTTATTCATTAAATTTCAGCTCATATATTCATATAATTTTTCTTTGAATAAAAACATTTATTAGATGGCTGAAAATCACAATTTTTCAGGATAATAGAATATATGCAAAATTTTTCTCTAAAATGAGATAATCAGTAACTTGAAAAATTATTACCATAATTATTCAAATCTTTAACAAATGGCTGAAGAATAACAAAAAGTCATTCAATTTTTTGTTATGGTATAGTAAAACTATACCATCGGGTTATCTTACTTTTATACTACCTATAAATAATCTCTCACCATTATCAATGCAAACATACTAAAAATATTTTCTGATATTACTATTAAAAAAATAGTCTCATACCATTATGTATAGTAAAAAATAACAGATAGCAAATTACAAATTAGTAATATTATTGTTAAACTTATTGATAATATTTAAAATTATTTACTTTATAAAGATTCAAATTTTTATTATTTTTTCAAATCTACTAAAAATTTTCAAAAATAAAAGTTATTTCTAGTACAAAAAAAGTAACCCTTTAGATTATTCTAATGAAATTAACTATCTCAAATTTGTTGAATTTATAGTGATAACATTGGTCAAAAATCAGATAAACTTATAAACAAACAATTCAAGAGTGACTGCAGCAAGTGGATAAACAATTTAAAAAAATTCTGATCATTAAAATGCGATTTCATGGAGATATGTTACTGACAACACCTGTCATTAGCACGCTCAAAAAAAATTATCCAACCGCTAAAATTGATATTCTTCTCTATCAAGATACAATACCAATCTTGTCTGAAAATAGAGAAATTCATGCACTTTATGGCATAAAAAACAAAAAAAATAACAATATGGCTAAACTAGTTGATTTTATCATATTAATCAATAAAATACGAAAAAATCATTATGATTTAATTATAAATTTAGCCGATCAATGGATTGTACCTTTTTTGGTAAGATGTATTCCTGCCAAGATAAAAATTTCTCATCAATTCAAGCATAGAGACACAAACTATTGGTCTGGAAGTTTTACACATATTGTTAAACCAAGGGGAAAACATGTTGTTGAACAAAATCTCTCTATACTAAAGCCTCTTCAACTTAATACTTTATATTCCAATACAACAATGGCTTACCAAGCAACTGATTGGGAAAAAATTAATCACCAATTAATTTCTCTAGGTGTACATAGTAGCTATGTTGTTATCCAACCAACAGCTAGACAAAAATTTAAGTGTTGGGATGATGAAAAATTTGCTGAGGTGATTGATAATCTTCAATCTAGAGGATATCGAGTCATATTAACATCAGGCCCCAGTAAAGATGATCTGACCTGCGTGGCTAATATTGCACAACAATGTCGTCAATCACCCGTTACAGAATTTGCAGGAAAAACTACATTTCCACAATTAGGCGCTCTAATTAGTCATGCCGCTTTATTTATCGGTGTAGATTCAGCACCAATGCATATTGCAGCAGCATTAGAAACCCCTATTATCTGCTTATTCGGTGCTACAGATCATCAATATTGGAAACCATGGAGTAAAAATGTTATTCAAATTTGGGCTGGCAATTATGAAAAAATGCCAGAGCGACATGAGCGTGATCGTAATAAAAAGTATCTATCAATAATTCCTGCTAAAGATATTATCGCCGCCACAAAAAAAATGTTACCAATGGATATACAAACCATTAAATCTGAGATAGAGATATAATTCCATGGAAATTGCATTTTGTTTATATAAATATTTCCCCTTTGGTGGGTTACAAAGAGATTTCATCAAAATCCTCTCTGCTTGCCAAAAACGCGGACATCAAATACGTGTTTACACAATGGTATGGGATGATGAAATTCCTGCTGATATTAACGTTATCATCATCCCAGTTAAAAGGCATACAAATCATGGGCGTAATGAAGCATTTTATCATCAGGTTAAAACGCATTTAACCCAATATCCTGCTGATGTTATTGTTGGTTTTAATAAGATGCCAGGATTAGATATTTATTATGCAGCAGATGTTTGTTATGCAGAAAAAGTTGAAAAAGAAAAAGGTTTTTTTTATAAATTGACCAAACGATACCAACATTATATCGCTTATGAAAAAGCGGTCTTTGATGTAAACAGTCATACTAAATTATTAATGTTGACCCAACATCAAGTTGATGACTTTAAAAAACATTACAAAACACCTGACGCACGTTTTTATCTGTTACCACCAGGCATTGACCTTAGTAGAAAATATGACCAGCAAATTACTGACGCAAAACAGATATATCGTAAAAAAAATGCCATTTCTATAGATCAATTCTTTTTATTACAAGTCGGTTCAGATTTTAAACGCAAAGGTGTAGACAGAACACTGAAATCAATAGCTTCCTTGCCTGAGAATATAAAAAATAAAACTATGTTAATGGTAGTAGGCCAAGACTCACCTACCCGCTATCAACGATTAGCAAAAAAACTGGCTATAGATAAGCATGTTTTATTTTTTGATGGGCGTAATGATATAGCTGAATTGATGGCTGCTGCTGATATGTTAATCCATCCAGCCTACCAAGAAGCTGCCGGCATAGTATTAATCGAAGCTATTGCAGCGGGTTTACCCGTCATTACAACAGATATTTGTGGTTATGCGCCTTATATCAAACACGCAAATTGTGGCATAGTAATAGATGAACCTTATAGCCAAAAAAATCTTAATAATGCTTTGGCTACAAGCTTAGCTAATAAGTCTCTATTACATCAATGGGCAAAATCTGCACGCCACTTTGCTGACACTCAAGACTTATACAGTTTACCTGAAAAAGCTGCAGATATTATTTTGGAATGCCAGCATGCTTGAACTTAAACAACCCTTTAAAAACTTATGGCAAGATAAAGATCCTTTTATTGAAATAGAAAAATTAGATGGCAAAATTTTTCGTCAATTAGAGACACGCAAGACATTATGCTTTACGCTTAATGCAAAGAGTTATTTTCTCAAAATTCATTATGGCACTACGTTAAAAGAAATATTAAAAAACCTATTTTCTTTACGAATACCAGTATTAGGTGCGGATAGAGAATGGAAAGCGATCCATCGTTTAACCGAGGCAGGCATTGATACGATGCATGGTAAAGCTTTCGGCCAAAAAGGAATTAATCCTTTATACCGTAAGTCATTCATTATTACTGAAGCACTTATTCCGACCATTAGCTTAGAAGAGTACTGCGTAAATTGGAAAAATTCAGCTCCCAAATTTAGTACTAAAAAAGCATTAATTTTTCGAATGGCTGAAATAGTGCGTAAAATGCATGCATGTGGTGTCAATCATCGCGATTGCTATATTTGCCATTTTTTATTACATTTGCCTTTTGACGGCGATGAAAAAAAATTAAAGATTTCAATTATTGACTTGCATCGCGCCCAAATACGGCAGCATGTACCCAAACGTTGGGAAGATAAAGATTTGATTGGGTTATATTTTTCTTCACTTAACATTGGCTTAACCCAACGAGATATTTTTCGTTTTATGCAAATTTATTTTTCCGATAGTTTAAGAAATATTCTAAATAATGAACAAAAATTGATTTTCAGCGCTAATATTAAAGCAGAAAAAATAAAAGAAAGAACCGTTAGGAGAGGATTATAACTCTAAACGTTTTGTTTTTATAAAAGATTCTATAAAAATGGGTATAGTACATGTATTTTGACAAGCACAAAGTTATTAAACAAAAACTCTGCTTAACGCAAAATATGAATGCTGATTGTCACCCTAAATTCCATATTGCATATGGAGTCGATAAAAATTTTTTATATGGTTGCGGAATATCAATAGCATCAATTGCGCTGTACAATTCTAATATTAATTATTGTTTCCATATATTTACCGATTATTTTGATCATGAACAGGCAACGCTATTCAATACCCTTGCGCGTCAATATAAAATTGAAATAAATATTTATTTAGTCGACGACCAGAGCTTAAAATCATTGCCCTGCACTAGAAACTGGTCATATGCCACCTACTTTAGATTCATCATTGCTGACTATTTCACCAATAAAATAGATAAAATTTTATACTTAGATGCAGATATTATATGTAATAATAATTTAGATAAATTACAAAAAATTCAATTCAATAATAATGAAATTGCTGCAGTGGTAACAGAAAAAGATAAAAAATGGTGGCAAAAAAGAGCATCCGAATTAGAGGTAGCAAATATCTCACAAGGCTATTTTAACGCTGGATTTATACTCATTAATCTTAATCGCTGGGCAGAAGAAGATATTTCAACTCAAGCAATGCAGTTACTTAAAAATAATTCGTTAAAAAATAAATTCTCTTTTCTTGACCAAGATGTTTTAAATATTCTGCTAACAAATAAAGTAATCTATTTGGCAAAAAAATATAATACTCAGTACAGTATAAATTATGGTCTGCAAAGTGTTAAACATGATGCATTTGCTATTGATACTATTTTTATTCACTATATTGGCCCGACCAAACCATGGCATGAATGGGCAATATCTCCCTTTTCACAACCATTTATTAAAGCAAAAAATGCCTCTCCCTGGCAAAATAAACCGCTATTAAAAGCAGAAAGCGTACACCTTTTAAGGTATTGCGCTAAACATAAATTCAAACAAAGAAAATACCACGAAGGTTTAAAGAATTATACTCACTATTATTTAGCAAAATTTAAAATTCTCTTTAAAAGAGTTAAAGGGCTATGTTTATCATGAGGCATTTTATAAAACAAAAATTTAATATTGCAGGAAAAGAAAATCTTACTAAAAATAATAAAAATTTTAATATTGCTTATGGCGTTGATAAAAATTTTCTATTTGGTGCAGCAATATCCATAAATTCCGTATTAATGAATAATACTGATACTGATTTCAATTTTTACCTATTTACTGATTATATTGATAACGAATATTTAGCACGTTTTCAAGAAATGATAGCGAAGTATAATTCTAATATAATTATCTATCTGCTCGATGCTGAAGAATTAAAACAACTATCAACCTCAGACTTTTGGTCTTATGCCACCTATTTTAGGTTAATCGCTTTTGAATATTTGAGTACTAATATAAACTCTATTTTATATTTGGATGCTGATGTTATCTGTAAAGGCAGCCTAAAAGAACTATTTCAGCTAAATTTAGCTGATTTTTTTGCCGCCGTTGTACTCGATGTTGACAACATGCAGCAATCAAGTGCGACTCGACTCAATTTAGCCGATTTAAATGGCAAATATTTTAATGCCGGCGTAATTTATGTGAATTTACAGAAATGGATTGAAAATGATTTTTCCAAAAAATCATTCGAACTGGTACGAGGAAAAACAGATTTCGGTAAATTAAAATATCTTGATCAAGATGCACTAAATATATTATTTCAGACACAAAATATCTATTTATCTCGTGATTATAATTGTATATATACGTTGAAAAATGAATTGTTTTATCACGATTTTTCCAAATACAAAAATACCATAACAGATAGCACCTCTCTTATCCACTATACTGGTGTTACAAAACCCTGGCATACTTGGGGTGTTAATTATCCTGCCAGTCAATTTTTTTACAATTCATATATTCACTCACCGTGGAAAGATCAACCACTAAAAATTGCAGAAAAGAGAACGGAACTGCAAGAAAAATACAAACATCTATTTTTACAACATAAATATATGCAAGGTTTCTTATGCTTAATTAAATATAAACTACTAAAAAAATAATCTTAAAGCGCCTCACGGATAGGTGCTTTAGTTTAACTAATTTATCAATTTTTCATTACGATTCAATGCTAATGCTATTCCTATTATAATAGCCATATTTGAAACATTTACCGTTTCAAATAATCCTCTAACAATCATATCACCGATAAATATCAACATCAGGATCAAAAAACCATCTTTTGCCGTATTATTACGATATCCTTTAAATAAGTACATAAAAATTGAAACAAAAAGATAGAGGAGAGCAATTAGACCAATAATTCCAGCAGCAAACCAAATTGATAAAACTGTATTATGAGGCCCGATCGATTGTTTAAAAATCCAGTCAGGATAATCAATTACTCTTTCATTGTAAATTTTATAAAATAACTGCTCGCCATAGCCATAACCTTTTATTGGATTCTCTTTAATAAGATCTAAGGCTGAATCCTGAGTACCTTGACTATAACGACTACTACTACTCGTCTGCTCTAATTTGTAAAATAATTTATCAAACTGACCTTGATTAATCATTGCCAAGTAGGATAACAAGATACTTAGGCCAATAACAGCAAGACTGAGTAACTTAATCTCTTTTTTTACTCCACACCAGATAATAAATATTACCGTAATAGATAACCAAGTACCTCGCTGTAATGTCCCGATTGTGATAGCAACAAAAGTAATCGAAAGCGAGAAAAATAAAATTTTATTTTTCACTCCTTTATAAAACCAAAAGGAAAGTAAAGCGGGTACAATAAAGATTAACCAATCAGAAATATATCGATGTTCAAATTTTGATAACGGCAGGATACCCTGATGATATTCGTCAATATATTGCAGAATTTCCTTTATTGTTAACGGTAAAATAGAAATAATTAAAGAGAAAATCAAAAGCTTAGTTATATGCTCTTGTTTTTCTTGATAGAGCACTATGGCAATAGCCACTGCGGTAATAAATAATTTTTCAATAACACCTTTATTAATAGCTTTTAATGAAATATTAACATCTTTAGAGATAATTAATGAATAAAGCATTGCTATAACAAAAAGCACTAAAGACAAAAATAAATTATTCTTAAATATACTGAAAACACGCTTTCTATCTTTAATTAAATAGACAATAGCGGTGAGATAAATTAATCCTGCTAAGACATGCTTATAACGTGTAACACCATCAAGAAAATATATAGCAATAAAAAAAAATACTATCCCTAAATTCCAATAACAGCGGCAATTAATTCGTTTATTAATTATAGGGATAACCTTCATTTCTACTCCAGATAACATATTAATGCCTTCTATTCTATCGACTAACCAACACAAGATACAGTAGTATGTATTAAGATTAACGACTTGTTACATATTAAGGAAACTATGCCAGAACTACCTGAAGTTGAAACCAGCCGACGTGGAATCGAGCCCTACCTGGTTGGTAATAAAATACAATTTAGTATAGTACGCAATAGTCAATTACGCTGGCCGGTAGCGACAGAAATTTTACATATCGCCAACGAATCAGTCTTAAGTGTTAAACGGCGCGCTAAATACTTACTCATTCAACTCCAACATGGCTGGATAGTCATTCACCTAGGTATGTCAGGTAGTATACGCATCTTAACAAAACAACAATTAG
Organism: Arsenophonus apicola; assembly: GCF_020268605.1. Lineage (NCBI taxonomy): Bacteria > Pseudomonadati > Pseudomonadota > Gammaproteobacteria > Enterobacterales > Morganellaceae > Arsenophonus > Arsenophonus apicola. Next base: position 141,503 of record NZ_CP084222.1, on the reverse strand, counting down.
CCGAAAAACACGATCATATCGACTTGGTCCTAGCCGATGGCAAAATATTGCGTTATACCGATCCCAGACGTTTTGGCGCCTGGTTATGGACGAATGACTTGGATAATTGCCCGGTACTTTTCCATTTAGGGCCAGAACCTCTCTCTAATAGCTTTAATGCAGACTATCTCTACCAACGAGCAAAAAATAAAAAAACCGCCATCAAACCCTGGTTAATGGACAATAAAATCGTCGTTGGTGTTGGCAATATTTATGCCAATGAAGCGCTATTCGCTGCCAAAATTCTGCCAACCAGAGCCGCCCATTCACTAACAAGAAAAGAGATAGATCATTTAGTTAACCAGATTAAGCAAATTCTTCAACGTTCAATAGAACAGGGAGGAACAACATTAAAAGATTTTTTACAGTCAGACGGAAAACCAGGTTATTTTGCTCAACAACTGTTTGTTTATGGTAAAAAAGGTGAAGCTTGTTCACATTGCGGTCAACTGATTGAATCAATAAAACTAGGGCAACGTAGTACTTTTTTCTGTCATAACTGCCAAAAATAGGCTTAAGCTTAATCATTTTTTATTGTTCAATTTTTTGCAACATCGCTTTCGCTATTGGCGCTGGTAAAAAAGATGAAACATCACCGCCATGTCGGACAACATCTTTAATTAAAGAAGAAGAAACAAACGATAACTTCGGAGAAGGTAATAAAAAGATGGTTTCCAGATCAGCCATAAGATGACTATTCATATTTGCCAACTGACATTCATATTCAAAATCTGTTATAGATCTCACACCTCTAATCAAAATATTAGCTTGGTGTTTTTGCGCAAAATTTACCGTCAGCTCACAAAACCCTGTTACTTCAACATTAGCTAAATGTTTTGTCTGTTCTTTAGCAAACAAAATACGCTCATCGAGGGTAAACATCGGATTTTTACGTGAACTATCCGCGATAGCCAATATTACCTGTTCAAATATTAAGGCGGCACGCTCTATTATATCCAAGTGACCGTAAGTGATAGGATCAAAAGTACCAGGGTAAATTGCTTTGTTTTTCATAAAGTTTTTCACTAATAACGAGCAACTGAACACATATTATCGTATTATTTAAGTATATTGAACAATTATGCTGACAAAATAAAATCTTTACCATTGATAAGAATAGCTATAAATTATTATCTTTTGAAAATAAATGATAATTACTATCATATTTTTAGTTAATTACTAGTTTAATTTAAATTAATTAACAAAATTTTAAATTTTTTTTATCTTTAATGATGAATAAAAACGCTATTTAAATAGATATTCATTGCACTTTCTTATGTGCAATATGCTACTATAGTGCTAATCTCAATCGGTCAATGTGATAGAATGTTATTACGTCTATATCAAATACTTATTTACCTTATTCAACCCATTATTTGGTTACGTTTATTATGGCGTAGTCGCAAGTCCCCCGCTTATCGTAAACGTTGGAGTGAACGATATGGTTTTTGTAATGGTAAGGTAATTCCCGGCGGAATATTGTTACATTCTGTTTCTGTAGGAGAAACATTAGCGGCTGTTCCGTTAGTTAGAGCATTACGCCATCATTATCCAACACTACCTATTACCGTTACTACTATGACCCCAACAGGCTCAGAACGTGTTTTATCAGCATTTGGTGATGATGTTCAACATGTATATTTACCTTATGATTTAGCAGGCTCTGTACGCCGTTTTCTTAATCACGCCGATCCTAAATTAACCATTATTATGGAAACAGAACTTTGGCCAAATCTTATTCTGCAATTAAAACAACGTAAAATTCCATTAATTATTGCTAACGCCCGTCTGTCTGAACGTTCAGCAGCACGTTATCAAAAATTGGGTTATTTTATCCAAGAGCTATTGCAAAAAATTACTTTAATCGCAGCACAAAACCAAGAAGATGGCGAACGTTTTATTAAACTGGGTTTAGCAAGAAAGAAATTATATGTTACAGGTAGTCTAAAGTTTGATATTTCTGTCACCCCTGAATTGGCTGTAAAAGCCATAACATTACGTCGACAATGGGCTCCACATCGTCCAGTTTGGATTGCTACCAGTACTCATGAAGGAGAAGAGTCAATTATTTTACAGGCTCATACTAAACTATTAAAACAATTTCCTGATTTATTACTGATTCTTGTTCCTCGCCACCCAGAACGCTTTGCAAAGGCTCAAGAGTTAACCCAAAAAGCTAAATTACGCTATATTTGCCGTAGTGAAAATCTCGTTCCCAATAGCAATACTCAAGTTATTATTGGCGATACGATGGGTGAACTTATGTTACTCTATGGTATTGCTGATCTCGCCTTCGTCGGCGGTAGTTTAGTCGAAAAGGGCGGGCATAATCCCTTAGAAGCAGCCGCACATGCCTTGCCGGTTTTAATGGGGCCTTATACTTATAATTTCAAAGATATTTGTACCAAACTAAAACAAGCTGATGGACTTATTACGGTTAATGATAGTAAATCCTTAATTCTTACTGTTTCCCATTTGCTTAAGGATGAAGATTATCGTCTATACCATGGCCGTCAAGCAGCAGAAGTATTACATGACAATCAAGGGGCATTGCAAAAATTACTAAAACTACTGGAACCTTACCTGCCACCAGTAACCCATTAAATACGAGTATTATTTAATATATTGAATATCGCTAAATTCCATAGCGAAATAGCGCTTATGATCATTAACTAAACAGTAATAACTAACAAATACTAAGTATTTTATTTTTTCTTCATTATAGTGTTACTGGTTTAATTCAAATAAATGGGATATTTACCCCACCAATTATATGACTGACGATAAAAAATAATATGCCTTTATTTAGCCCAAAATCAAAAATATTGCTTTACTTGTGGGTGTCGATTTATGCAATTTTATGGGTTTTTGGAAGTTATTGTTTAGATCCAACTGTACCTTACGATGCTGTTGAAGCGGTTAACTGGGGAATGAATGGCGAATGGGGTTCGCCAAAAAACCCTTGGTTTGTTGGTGTCATTATGTGGCCTGCCATCTATTTAAACCTCTCCTACAGTTTTTATTGGTATTTTATTCATTTTTTTGGTATCGCTATTGGTATGATAGGCGTATGGCAGTTGGCTTACCGCCTAAGCCACAAAATTGAATTAGCTTGGTTTGCATTATTGATACTCAATTTATCAGGCATCATTAATTTTGATATCATCCCTTATAATGATAACTATATTCTGGTCACGCTATGGCCCTGGGTGCTGCTCTTCTTCCTACGGGCTGTCTATGATCATCCAAAATGGTGGCTTGCCTTTGCACTCGTGTCTGGCTTAGCGACAATGGGTAAATATTCAACCTTGGCTCTGATTGGCACTGCTTTTTTATTAACCCTTTTCGTGCCTAAGGTGCGAAAAAGTTACCAACAGCCACTTTTTTATCTTGCAATTGCACTTTGGTTTGCTTTGATCTTACCTAATTTGTTTTGGTTAATAGAAAATGATTTTTCTGCTTTTAAATGGGTTGATTCACAGATCGAACAAGGCTTTAACCTTCATGTTGTTAGTTCCACATTATCAGTTTTCTATCCGTTAATTATTGCGTCCATTATTGTCTATCTATTAGGCGGTAAAATAAGCTGGCCCAAAGAGCAACCTAATCAATTAGTTAACTTTATTTTGTTACTTCCTTTAGGCGTAATTTTCGGTTGGTTTTTGTTTCATGATGGTGGGAGAATGACGGAATGGCTACAACCATTTATGATGATTGCGGCCCCATTGTTAATTGGTTCTATCTCCGTTCAACCGAAGAAATCATTACGAAAAACATTTTTTGGCTTGATTATTATTGGCGGCCTGATCTTTTTAGGTTACTGTCTGGTATTAAATTATAATATTCGTGGCGCTGGCCAGAAAATGATCGGCATTAAAGCACTCACAGCAGAAGGACAACAGCGCTGGCGGCAAAAATATGGCCAACCATTAAAATATGTTGGCGGCGAAGATAATCTTTATCAATGGTTTATTATCTATGCTTCTGATCGGCCGCACACTATCCAGCCTTGGGATACCAGTGAAGCACAGCCACCAAATGTTTATTATCGCGATATTACGGCAGAAACAATCAAAAAACATGGTGCTTTACTATTAGGGCGAAAAGGTAAAGATTGCAGCCAAGAAAATTTTACTCGGATGTCAAAACATTGGCCTCAATTTACTATTGAAAAAGAAGCCATTATTTACCAATCAGAACCAAGCGCTGATCCGCAATCAATGTGCCTAGGATTTATTGCACCAGAACAAAATAATCATTAAAAACCGTGTGGCAATGAAATAGAAAAATTTTCATTGTCACATCATTTTTATCAATACTAGTCTCAACCAAACAATTTTGTTTAAGCTAGCTTCAATTTAATCGATTAAGCTACCTTTGTTTAATTAAATCTCATCTTTCAAAAAATAATCGTTTTCACCATTTACTATCGATTTTTAATATTAATTGTTGATAGACTTCATTAGGTTCAATTGTTGCCATATTGCCATCAACTGAAATAATAGCTTGTTGTGCTTCACCATAACCGCCAATTAATCCCGGATCGGTCGGGCCATAGAGGGTAATATTCGCTTTGCTTAGTGCGGCAGTTAAATGGCTTAAACCTGTATCAACGGAGACTACCGCTTTGGCTGCGACAATTTGTTCAGCTAATTGGTTTAATGAAAGTTTGGGCAAAACTTCTACATGCTTAAAACCGGCAGCAAGCCTTAGAGCACGTTGATGCTCCAGAGCCGTTGCCCACGGTAATTTAACCGTTAATCCTTTCGCTTGTACAGCGGTGATCAATTGTCGCCAATGAGATTCCGGCCAATGCTTTTCGTCACGTGTGGTAGCATGGAAGAAAATAATGTAAGCAGCGTTTTCCTTTGCCAAAACCGGTGACGAAAAATAGGGTGCAATACCATAATCACCAGCAATAGTTGGTTTACTATAATGTAAACTCTCGGCAAATAATTGTCTGATACGTTCAACCGCGTGCAGTTGTTTATTGACACGATAGCAACAATCATAAAATAGACTTGCTAACGGCTCGCGAGCACTTTTCCAATCATAACCATGACTTACACCACGAGCTATGCGTGTGATCAAAAAGGCACTTTTCAACAATCCTTGTGCATCGATTATGGCATCGTACTTTTGCTGTTGTAATTCAGCACGGAAAACTGCTCTTTGCTGCCTGACAGATTTTGCCAACCAGTTTTTTCGCCAGCGACGAATAGCTACCGGAATGACTCGCTTAACGGCAGAATGCCAGTGTGGAATTTCGGTAAAATTTTCTTCAACAACCCAATCAAACTGGACATCAGGATAGTGTCTGACTGCATCAGTCAGTGCGGGTAAAGTATGTAATACATCACCCATCGACGAGGTTTTAACGATCAACACTTTCATTGTTACTGACTCTCCGCCAATAACTTAGTTAATGCGGTAAACACGCGTTCAGGTTTTATATCAATCAAACTTTGATGATAACCACTCTCTGCGCTCCCTTTCCTAACTTTATGATAGCCAGTTATTAAACGGATAATTTCTACCCGATTTGATAAAGGAGGCGTAAAATCAGGGCTACTTGGCCCATAAAGCGCCACCAGCGGTCGATTTAATGCTGCTGCAATATGCATTAAACCTGAATCATTACTAACTACCGCTCGGCAAGATGCCAATAGATTAACCGCCTGCTCAAGGGTTGTTTTACCGGCCAGATTAAAACAATGTTGCCGACAATCGACAGAAAGCGATTGTCGAATATCTTCACCGATACGACGATCTTTTTGTGAGCCAAAGATTAAAATTTGATAACCGTGAGCAACAAACAATAATTGCGCTAACTCAGCATAATGGTAAGCTGGCCAGCGTTTAGCTGGCCCAAATTCTGCACCTGGACAAAAGCCAATAATAGGTAATTGCTCTGGAATATGAAAAATGCGTTTACTCTGGCTAATTTCCGTTTCTGTCACGGAAAGTTGCGGCCATAAAATTGGTTTAGGGAGCTCATCGGCGTTGTTAACTGAATCTTTTTTATAAGCCAAAGCAACATAACGCTGAACCATTTGTGGAAAAGCGGCTTTATCCAATACGCGAATATCATTCAGCAACCAATAGCGCATCTCACCGCGCCATCCTGTCCGTATTGGTATTTGAGCAAAAAAGGGCACCAGCGCAGATTTAAAAGAGTTAGGTAAAATATAGGCTTGATCATAACGTTGAGTACGTAAATGAATACCAAGCTGACGACGTACACTAAGAGCTAAACGACCATGGCCCAAAGGCATCGATATGGCCTGGTTGACTTCAGGCATTTTATTTAATAGTGGCCGGCACAAATCAGGTGCCATAACATCAATTTCTGCCTCTGGGTGTAGGGTCTTCAAAGTACGATAAAGACTCTGCGACATCATCATATCACCCACCCATGAAGGGCCAACGACCAATATCTTCATGCTATTTCCATTTAATCATCGCAATTTAACCATTGCATGTAATTAGCAACCCCTTCCGCTACGGTTTTGAACGGTTTATCGTAACCTGCAGCACGTAATTTGCTGAGATCTGCTTCGGTAAATGCTTGATAGCAACCTTTTAATTTATCTGGAAAGGCAATATATTCCACTAAAAGATTTTTTTCTTGATGAAAAGCAATTACCGCATCGGCTACCGCCTGAAAAGAATCAGCCTTACCGGTACCACAGTTAAATATGCCGGAGATTTTATTTTGCCAACACCATAAATTAACCGCCGCTACATCACTTACATGAATAAAATCGCGTTTGAATTTCTCACTACCCGCAAAAAGTTTTGGCTTTTGCCCTTGATTAATCTGGCTATTTAAATGGAAAGCGACGCTTGCCATACTCCCCTTATGACCTTCACGTGGACCATAAACATTAAAATAGCGGAATCCACATACCTGTGAGGTGATTTGCGGTAAAACTTTGCGGACATATTGATCAAATAAAAACTTGGAATAGCCATATACATTCAAAGGCTTTTCATATTGCCGCTCTTCAATAAAATGATCACTACGCCCACCATAAGTCGCCGCTGAAGAAGCATACAAAAACGCAATATCCCGTTCAATACAGTAATGAAGTAACTCTTTCGAATATTCATAGTTATTATTCATCATATACTGACCATTCCACTCAGTGGTTGATGAACAAGCACCTTCATGAAAAATCGCATCAACATTACCCAGATTATCACCAGCCATAATACTGGCAATAAAATCTTCTTTGTCGAGATAATCTGCAATATCTAAATCGACTAAATTGACAAATTTAGCCCCATTTTTAAGATTATCGACCACCAGAATGTCACTACGTCCTATATCATTCAGTGCTTTAACAATATTGCTGCCAATAAAACCAGCACCACCCGTGACTATGATCATTGGATTTACCTCTATTCAATCGAGATCATTGTTGCTTATATTGATCTGATAATAACATTTATCCGGCGTTAACCACAGTAACTCATAGGATTTATCCAAATAGGATAAATAACCAGAGCTAACAAAACGGTTAAAATCCTCAATAAGTTTCTCAATTAGCTATTATATTAAAATAAATCACCGCAGAACGAGTCATAGAAGTTTTATTTATCAAAGATATAGAGAAAAGTATTATGACGCGTCTTTTCACACTAACAAAGTCATATATCATTGTTGTCAGCTATTATTTTATTGAGATAATGAAATATTTTTACTAAACAGCGGTTTCCTCTGTTCAGTAAATAATTTTTTTAAGTCAGGATCATGATAAATAGCATCCACAATATATATCATTAAATCAATACCTGATAATGCTTTTGTTACTGGTGATATTTTGCAGTAACCGATGACGGCTTTCTGTAATTCCACAGGTTGCGCTGGAACTTTCTCCTGATCTTGTCCAACCGTTTGAATAGTTAATTTATCTTTTATCGTATTGTTAAGTAGTTTACCAACCGCCACGAGCTCAATATCGCTAGGTAACTCAAATAATGTTTGTTGTAATACTTGAATGGTAGCAGGATAAGGATGGCCAATAACAATACTACTACCCTGTTTACGGGCTAATGAAATAGCATGGGCAAACTGTTTACGAATTTGTGTTTCTGTTTTTAGATGATCTAAAAAAACATTGCGACGCATGGTTGGCAGCGCAAAAATTTTAGCTGCTTCATTGACCTTAGTGTTTGCTGTCGTCACACTATCGAGAAAATAGAGATCGTAATGCGAGAGCACTTGCATAACATTTTTCATAGCCACTAAATTAGCCATCATCGCACTACCCATATGATTATTCATACCTTTAGCATATGGTACTTGCTTAATGGCAGCGACAATCTTCTGCTCTATTTCATTGGCACTCATTTGCGGCGTTAAGGTATTTTTTTCAAGAGGTTGCTGGCTAATCGGTTTCATGGGCATATGGATTAAAATCTCTCGCCCTTGTTGATTGGCTTTTTCGGCCATTTCTCTGCCATAAGGAGAGTCTGGTAAAATGGCTATAGAAATTGCCACCGGCAAAGCTAATATCTGATTATCTTCCTTTTTACGATAACCAATATCATCAATCACAATGGCCAATTTTCCAGCATTGACTTGTCCACTGACAAGTAACATTAGCGCCATGATGATCAAAACAATCCGTTTTAGCACGGTTATCTCCCTAACCAAGGCTGTGGATTAACGGTTTTACCTTGACGGCGGATCTCAAAATAAAGCGAGGAGCGCTGCTGTCCACCACTGCTACCCACTAACGCAACAGGCTGACCTGACCGAACCTGTTGACCCACATTCACCAATGCACTCTGGTTATAACCATATAAACTCATATCTCCCTGACCATGATCAATAACCACTACCAAACCATAGCCTTGTAGCCAGTCAGCAAGTAAAACACGGCCGGCAGAAATGGCTTTAACCTCTGTTCCTTCAGCGGCATTGATCACCATCCCTTTCCAGCGTAATTCATCGGAGATACTGTCACCATAGTGATGCAGGATCTGGCCGTGAACTGGCCATAGAGCCTGACCAACAGGACGGCCTAAACCTCCAGTACGTGCCATCAAAGCCCGTTCATCTTCGGTTGGACGATAAGTGGTTCCTTTTTGCTGCGCCTGCCGTTGTTTTGCTAGAATACGCGCAGCCTCTTTCGCTTCCCTTTCCGCCCTAACTTTTGCGTCTCGCTCAGCCTTGGCAATTTTACTACGCAATAGTGTTTCATTACGTTTCATCACCGCCAAACTTTTTTGATCCGCTTTTAGCGTCGATTCCAACGATAACAGGGTTTTCTTTCTAGCATCCTGTGCCGAATCGAGCGTTTTCTTTTCTTGATCTTGTTTGGCTAAGTTTTTTTTCTGTGCCAATTGCTTTTGCTGTTTCTGTTGTTTCTGCTCAGCGAGTAAGGTCGTTGTTTGCTGCAATTTAATAATCGTTTGCTCTCTGGCTTCATTTAAGTAGCTATAATAGGCTAAAATACGCTCTTCTCGTTGCCCTTGTTCACCTTTAAACAACAATTCAATCCCTTTTTGCTGGCCTAATCGAAACGCAGCATCGAGCTGCTTAGCTAACAATAATTCATGCATCTGTTTTTGCTGTTGTAAACGGCTAATATTTTCATTTAATTGCGTCAGTTCTTTTGCTAACTGCGAAAGTTTTTTACGTGTTTCATGTAATGCACGTCCAGCGGCAGCGATACTTTTTTCCTGACTTTTCAATTGATCGAGTAAATGGTTTCTCTCAGCTTGCTGCTGTTTAACACTTCTCTCTTTTTCTGCAATATTTGATAACAGATCTTTCAGTTTTACTTTATTGTCACTGATGGGATTGGCAAGGGTAATTGATGGCCAGATAAAAAATAGCGAGACAAAAAGTAATGGCTTAACCACTACTCTCTTTAGTAGAGCCAAAAGGATTAGGATTAAACCATATCGGCTGGTATTGTTCATCTTAGTTCAGCATCCTGAAACAATATCACTTAAAATTATTGACAATTACCATAATTAGTAAACATTTCTGCTTCTTTTAGGATAATACTGAAAAAACTTAATTTCTTCATTTATACAACAAATCACAAAATAACTATAGGTTATTATTAATATTGCTTTCATTCAGCTACTTTTTAAGTGATATCAATTAACTGATATCGCGAGCAAATACCACCGATATAAACTTTATTTGCAAAAAAACTCTGGTCATTTATGCAAATTGGCTGTAATTGCGCAGCGACAAAGGTATACTTTGCAAACTAGAGCTATCTATTATTAACTACGGGAGTAATTACCCCACATGATGCAAGAAATCATGCAATTTATTAGCCGACATCCAATACTCAGTCTGGCCTGGATCGCTTTGTTGATCGCTGTGATTATTTTAACCTTTAAGGGTTTGTTCGCCAAAACAAAAAACATCACCCGTGCCCAAGCGATACAACTCATTAATAAAGAAGAAGCGATCACTATTGATTTACGATCCCGTGACGATTTTCGTAAAGGACACATTATTGATTCAATTAACCTGACTCCATCAGAAATTAAAGACAATAATATCGGAGAATTGGAAAAACATAAGCAAAAACCCATTATTGTTGTCTCAGCAAATGGCATGGAAGCATTTAAACCTGCTGAACAACTGGTGCAATATGGTTTTGAACGTGTCTTTATTCTAAAAGAGGGAATTACAGGCTGGTCTAGCGAAAATTTACCTCTGGCTCGCGGTAAAAAGTAATTCAACGGACACATCAGAAATTATGTTTATACAATTCAATATCATATGGACATTTAAAAGGTAATTAACATTATGTCAGAAAAAAGTCATGAAGAGATGGTATTTCAAATCCAGCGAATTTACACCAAAGATATCTCATTTGAAACACCAAGTGCCCCTAGTATTTTTCAGCAAGAGTGGCAACCGGAAGTCAAATTAGATTTAGACACCTCGTCTAGTGAATTGGCCGAGCAAGTTTATGAAGTTATCTTACGCGTCACCGTTACTGCCACCGTCGCTGATGAAACCGCTTTCCTTTGCGAAGTGCAACAAGCTGGCATATTTTCTATTGATGGTATCGAACAAAGCCAGATGGCTCATTGTTTAGGCGCTTACTGTCCAAATATTTTATTTCCCTATGCGCGCGAATGTATTACCAATTTAGTTAGCCGTGGAACTTTTCCTCAACTAAACTTAGCACCTGTTAATTTTGATGCCTTGTTTATGAACTATCTACAACAACAGCATACCGCCCAAACTGAAAATTCGGCAAAACATCAGGAAGCTTAATGAACACTGTTTCGATGACAGTTATCGGTGCCGGCTCTTATGGCACCGCATTAGCCATTACACTTGCCCGTAATGGCCACCGCGTTTTACTTTGGGGACATGATCCTCAGCATATTAAAAAATTACAACAAGACCGCTGCAACCACGCATTTTTACCTGACGTTCCATTCCCAGACAATTTGTTACCTGAAGCTTGCTTGAAGACAGCAATAACCTCAAGTAGCAATATATTGATCGTCATCCCAAGCCATGTTTTTAATCAAGTTTTGCAAAATATCCAACCTTACTTGACGCCACAATCACGCATTATTTGGGCAACAAAAGGGTTAGAACATGGTACTGGACGCCTGTTACAAGACGTTGCCCGCGAAATACTAGGTGACAAAATTCCACTCGCTGTCCTTTCCGGCCCAACCTTCGCCAAAGAATTAGCTGCCGGCTTACCGACAGCCATTGCGGTAGCCGCCTCTAATGCGCGATTTAGTGAAGAGCTACAGCAACTTTTCCATTGTGGTAAAAGTTTTCGCGTCTATAAAAATCCAGATATGATCGGTGTTCAGTTAGGTGGGGCGGTCAAAAACGTCATCGCGATTGGTGCAGGTATGTCCGATGGTATGGGATTTGGTGCCAATGCTCGCACAGCTTTGATCACCCGAGGATTAGCCGAAATTAGCCGTTTAGGCGTCGCTATGGGTGCCCAACCCTCAACATTTATGGGAATGGCTGGTTTAGGAGACCTGGTTTTGACATGTACCGACAATCAATCGCGTAATCGCCGCTTTGGCATGCTACTCGGCCAAGGTATACAGACTGAAGAGGCAGAAAAACAGATTGGTCAGGTAGTTGAAGGTTACTTAAATACCAAAGAAGTCTATGCATTAGCGCAACGTGTTGGCGTAGAAATGCCAATTACCGAGCAGATCTATCAAGTTCTATACGGCAATAAAAATGTACTTGAAGCGGCAAATACATTACTTAGCCGCGCAACTAAAGATGAGATTAATGATACAGATGCTTTTTAATTATTAAAATATCAGAGTGTGAATATGTCACGACAGGAACTTGAAGAAATTTGGATAGCAATTAAACAAGAAGGTAAAACTTTTGCCAATTGTGAGCCAATATTAGCCAGTTTTTTTCATGCAACACTGCTTAAACATGACAATCTTGGTGATTCACTTAGCTATATTTTGGCCAATAAATTAGCTACTCCGATTATGCCAGCGATTGCCGTTCGAGAGATCATACAAGATGCCTATAAAAACGATAAACAAATGATCGCTTATGCAGCGCGTGATCTCAAAGCCATCGTACAACGTGATCCGGCCGTCGACAAATATTCAATCCCTTTATTATATTTAAAAGGTTTTCATGCTTTACAGGCTTATCGCATTGGCCATTGGTTATGGAAAGTAGACCGTAAGACATTAGCAATATATCTGCAAAGCCAAATATCAGTCTCTTTTGCTGTTGATATTCATCCTGCTGCTCGTATTGGTTACGGTATTATGCTTGATCACGCAACCGGTATCGTTATCGGTGAAACAGCGGTAGTGGAAAATGACGTATCAATATTACAATCGGTCACTCTCGGTGGAACTGGCAAAACAGAAGGGGATCGGCATCCTAAAGTTCGTGAAGGGGTGATGATCGGGGCAGGAGCAAAAATTTTAGGCAATATAGAAATTGGCAAGGGCGCCAAAATCGGCGCGAGTTCGGTAGTGCTTCATGCTGTGCCGCCGCACACTACCGTAGCGGGAGTACCGGCGCGTAAAGTTGGAACCCCGAACAGCAAAAAACCTTCGCTGGATATGGATCAAAACTTTAGCAATTCAATCCATGGTTTTGGTGAGGGTATCTAACCATCTCCAACCGGTGAACAATAAAGCTACTCACGCAACAACGCACCTGAGTAATCCAACTGGCGCCATGCTTCAAATACCACCACCGCAACGGAATTGGACAAATTCATACTGCGACTATCCGCTAACATTGGGATACGGATCTTTTGACTAGTTGGCAGTGCATCAAGAACATAAGTAGGTAAACCTCGCGTCTCCGGTCCGAACATTAGATAATCCCCCGACTGGTATGTCACACTACTATGGCTCGGCGTTCCTTTGGTTGTTAAAGCAAATAAGCGGTTACCAGATAGTGTCTGACAATGCTCTTGAGACAAGCCTACACAGGTTAGAAAAGCAAAATAATCATGATGGTGCTGAATATTAGCAAACTCATGATAATCTAATCCAGCACGACGCAGACGTTTGTCGTCCCAGGTAAAACCTAACGGTTCAATTAAATGTAACTGACACCCGGTATTAGCACACAGACGAATAATATTGCCAGTATTTGGTGGAATTTCAGGTTCAAATAAAACGATGTTTAACATACAGCCCTCAACAATAAGCGCTGTATTCTAACATAGTCATCGCCACTGTTAAGTTTTTCAATTGCGTTTAACTAAGCAAAAAGTTTTTTATTAATCTTTAAACTCAAACTGAACCGTATTTTCTATCCCTTTTGCCAAGGTTATCGGCGCTTCAAATCCCGTTTCAGCGATAGTATTAGATTTGAATTGAGTGCGCGCACAGAATTTCTTCACCCGAATACTACTAACCGGAAAATTTTTACCCGTTATTTTAGCGAGCAGATCAAAACAATAACCTGCCAAAAGACCCAGCGCATATGGAATACAAAGATTAGATTTCTGTTTGTGTAATGCCAGACAAATAATTTCTGTTAACTGATTCATGGTGAAATCAGGTTTATCAACATAATTAAAAATATGACGACCCGCTGTTAATTTAGTAACAAAATATAAAAAGGCAGCCACATTTTCCACATACGCCATCGATTTCCGATTATTACCTGAACCAATCATCAAAAAACGCCCGGCAGCAATTTGTCTAAATAGATTATAAACATTACCACGATTACCCTCACCGAAAACCACTGTCGGCCGAATAGTCACTAATGTCCGTTGGCTATCTTTCGCTTGCCAGCTATCATAGACACGCTCCGCCGCCAACTTCGATTTACCATAATCATTAAATGGCTGAAATTTACCATCTTCGCCGGTTTCTTGTTCAACAAAACCATACACAGCCACCGAAGAAGTAAAAATAATCTGTTTAATATTTAATTGTTCAGCAACCTGACAAACATTTTTCGCCCCTTCCACATTCACGTCATAATAGAGGCTAATAGGATGAACATTATCTTGATGCTGCGCCGCTAGATTAATAATAATGGAAGCGTCTTTTAATGGCTCCAATAGGGTTTCTGCTTTAGTCACATCACCAAATACCCATTTATCTGGATGCGCTTGGCTTTTATTAATATCAATAATTTTGAAATCAATGTGCTGTGATGATAATTGATTGGCAAGACGGGTACCGATAAACCCGGAACCACCGAAGATTGTTAGCATGATATACTCAATTCTTAAGAAATATTAATATAAATAACATTTATTGTGATAAAAGAAACTCTTTCTTTGCTGCTTTAAGTGCAGAGGCTACAACCTGATGCATGTCATAATATTTATATTCAGCTAACCTGCCGCCAAAAATAATATTTTTATAATTAGAAGTTAACTGTTTATACTCGGCATAAATTTTATTATTTTTTTTATCATTAACTGGATAATAATATTCATCACCATCTTCAAATTCTTTAGGATACTCTTTTGTAATAACTGTTTTTTCCTGATCACCAAATTCAAAATGTTTATGCTCAATAATTCTAGTAAAAAGATATTTATGATCGATATAGTTAATTACTGCATTACCTTGAAAATTAGTAGTATTGATAATTTCATTTTCAAATTTTAATGAACGATAATCTAACTTACCAAATTTATAATCAAAAAATTTATCAATAGGTCCAGTGTAAACAATTTTTTTTGCTAATTTATCTAAATCTTCTTTATGTTCAAAATAATCGATTCCAATTTCAATTTCGATACCTTCTAATAAACCTTCAATCAACTTATTATATCCACCAATAGGTATTCCTTGGTATTTATCATTAAAGTAATTATTATCAAAAGTAAAACGAACTGGTAATCGTTTAATAATAAATGGTGCTAATTCCTTACAATCTCTACCCCATTGTTTTTCTGTATATTCCTTTATTAATGCTTCAAAGACATCTCTACCTACTAAAGATATTGCTTGCTCCTCTAAGTTTTGAGGCTCTTTACCTTGAAATTCCTTACTTTGGGATAAAATAATATTTTTGGCTTCCTGGGGTGTTTTCACACCCCATAGCTGATTAAACGTATTCATATTGAAAGGAAGATTATATAATTTATTCTTTGATAATGCTAAAGGGGAATTAGTAAACCGATTAAATTCAACAAATTGATTAACGTAATCCCAAATTTCTTTACTATTCGTATGAAAAATATGAGCACCATATTTATGCACATTTATATTTTCAATATTTTCACAATAAACATTACCACAAATATGATCTCTCTTTTCAATAATTTTAACTTTTTTATTATGTAATTTTGCTTCATGGGCAAATACAGAACCAAATAAACCACTGCCAACAATTAGATAATCCATACTTACCTCTTAAAAAAACTTATAAAATAATAAACTGATCTATAAAAAAAATAATAAGAAGATAATATTAAGAACCATAAATCTGTTTTTTGCATATTATAAATAAAAACACTGATAACTAATAAAAATAAATAATAAATAGTTCTAAATTTGCTAATATCTTCTATTTTATAAGGAAAATTATTTACTTTAATTTTAGTTCTTTCCAAAAAAATTAGGTAATGGAAATAACATAATAGTAAAAATAAAATCATTTAAAGTGAAATTACATAATAAAAATAAAGGAAAAGAAAATCTACTTATAGTCAGAAAAATTTGCAGATAAAAATTAATTTTACTTCTAATTGAATTATATATAAAAAATATTATTAATATTAATGTTAAGCAAAAAAGCCATAATGTAAAATTATAAGAAAAATAGTATGATAATAAAAAGCAGAAAATAACTGCAAAAAAAAATTTAACGAAATAAATTAATAATTTATTTTTTTCATAAAAAACAAGCTCATTAGAAGAGTATCTTAATGTTGGTTTAGTCTCATTTTTTATAGTTTCTGCATTATTATATATATATCCTATATCATAAACAGAGTATATTGCTAATATGGATATTATAGCGGCTAATAAATTAACATCGAATAAATAAGAAATTGCTAAATAGGGTATTAAATAATATAAAACCCAACTTAATTTCTCGTAAATACTCTTGGCATAGAGATGAAAAAAAGGAGCTAACGGAAAAATAAATTTAAACAACATGGGTAAAAACTCTATTTCTCTTCCAAAAATTTAAATTTTTTCTGGAGGTTACAGCAATAAAATAATTAACAGAATCAATACAATCACTATCATCTAAATTATCGGTAAAAAAAATGGATTTACTAAAAGAATAAGACATAATAACACTCTTTTTATTACCCTGAAGATCTCGATATAATACACCAGAAAATCGATCATTATTATAGAGTAATAATGAAGATTCATATTTATCTATATGCATTTTTTTACTAACAGATTTAACCAAAAAATCCAAAGAAGCAGAAATTATAACAGGGAAATATCCATGTCTTTTCAATAAATCTATTTTTGTTAAAATGTCCTTACGCCAACTAAGTTCATTAACAAATTCATCAGATAAAACAGCTAAATCATTTCTATTTAGCCCTTTCATAAAAAAAAGACATGCTTTTTTACTTAAATCCCATTTTATACCTAATAAAAATGATAATTTGGTGATAATTTGCACTATCTTCAATTTCCAAATTAATTTTATACATAAGTTCTTTTTAGGTAAAATTTTTTTCTCAAAAAAGTGAAACGTTGTATTTTCATTAACTAAAGTACCACATAAATCAATAAATATAATATTACACATTTAAAATACTCATCCATTTATCAATAATATGTTCTATATTAAACTGCTCAGCATTCTTTTTTGATTTTATAAAATTTTCATCCGATACATCTGTATAAAAAGAAAATATTCTTTTCGCCATTTCATCATCAGCTAAATTCTCGTTCAATAACAAACCTGTTTCATTATTTATAATGATGTCTGATGGCCCTGTTTCAATATCAATAGCAACACAAGGCAATCCATTTGCTTGCGCTTCAATCAACACCATAGGTAAACCTTCATAATAGGATGTCATTAGTAAAAGTCGACTTTTAGCATACCATTCAGAAATAGAAGATGTTGAGTTTTGTAATAAAACATTATTTTCTAGATCATATTGCTGGATAATATTTTTAATTTTTTCAACATATTCTTTATCGCCATCACCAAATATTCGTAATAAAAAATAATTATCCAATTTCTTCAAATAAGCACAAATATTTACCATGCGCTCATAATTTTTTGAATAACAAATACGTCCTACAGCAATAAAGCCTTTTCTCATATAGTTACCAGAAGAGATTTTGCCTTTATCAACCGGATTTGGTATCACAATACAATTACACTTATCTTTACGATAATTTTCAAAATCACGATTTGTAAGAGAAATAACATAATCTGCATAACGATATAAACATTTACGCAGATAGCCAAAAAAACCTATCATTGATTGCTTATAACACGTATGATCACAGACAATCAAATTAACATTTTTCAATAATAAAATAGATAAAATATTTAGATTGCCAAAAGTACTATATACATTTTTTATATTATTTTTTTTTATATAATTTTTAACTTTAACCATAGAGAAAAACATATTAATTTTCTCATTTTTAAACTCAGTCGCTAGATTAATAACCTGAAATTGATCATTACCACTATTTTTATATGAGGATTTTTCTGTCTCCAATACAACAACATCGGCAATTTTATGATTTACAAAATAATTCGCTAACAGTTTTACTACTGATTCTGTACCACCAATACGACCTAAGCTATGAACAATTATAGCCAACATATTTTTCTCTCTGTAAACTTAAAATAACAGCATATATTATAGAAACTAACAACAAGCTAATTCCTGCAGGGATGACCGGCAGAAAACACATATAAAAAATATAACTTGCTATAAAAGGAAAACTAAATCGTGAACTAGAATTTAATATAAGTAAAAATACAGAAGAAACAAATATTATAGCTAAAATTAAACCATTAATACGTACAAACTCAAAAAAACCATTATGAGGTAATAATATGCTATAATTAGATACATAATATTCTCTTGAAACACCTGTTAGTTTAAGTTTATCTGAATTAATCAATGCTTTAACAAATTGTTCATTGAGTGAAAATCTTAGCCTATTTGAGCCATCATTAAGTGTTACAAATCGAGAAATATTAACATCATACTCAGTAACATTATTTCCTCCATATTTTCGCAAAGCTTCACCAGCCAAAAATACAAATATTAGACTTAACAAAACGATAATTATGGGAATGTGTATTCTTATTGACTTAGCCAAGTTATAAAATATTTTTAGATACTTAAGGACTAAGAAAATAACAACTGCAAACAAGAAAGCTCGGCTAAGTGTTAATAATCCAAGGATGATACATATAAAATTTAATAATCTTAATTGTAAACAATTAGTTATTACAAAAAGAAGAAACAGATAAAATGCAGAAAAATTTGGATCAATAAAACTCAAAACCGGACGTCCATCACTACTTCTAAAATAAAGCATTTGCAAACAACAAAAAAGTAGACTAAAAAATACTATTTTCTTAACAGTCGATTTAGAATATTTTTTATTTTTTATATTATCAACAACAAAATATGCGGCCAAAAATACCAAAACATAACTTATAAAAGTAGGTTTTAATATTAGAGATAAAATTATAGTAAAAAAAGAAAAAATAAGTAGTGAAACAGGAAATTTTCTTAATCTAATAATTATATTAACACAAACAAATGAAAATATAATAACATAAAGAAATATTTTATAGCTTATATTATATATTCTGAACACATTTTCATTCAACCACTTACCAGTATAAGGAATATTCCAGAATAAATAAGCACAAAAAAAAATACTTATAATAAAAAGGTTTGTAATTCTAACTATTAGTTTTTGTTTACATATTTTCATCAGCAAAAAAATTATTTTTTATATACATAAAGATAATAACATTATTTTTTTTTATCGGTTAATTTAGATAATAAATACCCTATCCAAGAATATATATCTCTAATAGTTCCAGCTTCTTTAATTTCTTCAAAATCCGTAAAAACAAAATTTTCATTAATTTTATTTATGTCAATAGTAATATTATTTTCATTATAAAAATGGTATTTTAAAATTTGATGATTAGTCGTAAATAATTTTTTTCTAGCCCCAAGTGCTTCAAAAGTTCTCATCGTTAAACCACTTTGCATTTTATC
This sequence comes from Arsenophonus apicola, assembly GCF_020268605.1. NCBI lineage: Bacteria > Pseudomonadati > Pseudomonadota > Gammaproteobacteria > Enterobacterales > Morganellaceae > Arsenophonus > Arsenophonus apicola. The sequence goes on along the minus strand of NZ_CP084222.1, from coordinate 121,782 downwards.
TGGAACATCAACGATAACTCGGCTTTTCTTAACTATATCAGCAACTTTTAATAAACTAAATTTTTTTATAATAATTAAATTATTATATTTTTTATAAAATCCAGGGCTGGTAAAAATTTTCCTTAAATACTCATTCCACGGTAAATATAATTTAAAATAGTAACTATAACCCTTTTTATTACATAATTCCGTTAGAGCTAATAAAATATCAGCTCTCTCTTGCTTAAAAGAACCAATAAATGAAAAGTCATAGTCTATATTATTAGTTAAAATATACTCTTTTTTATATTCAAACTTAGTTGAATAAAAAAGAGGCAAAAAGTCTATATCATATAAATCACTATTATAATCCAAATAGTCAAATGTAAATTTTTAATCAAAAAAAGGCAAAATTTTTATTGCTTTAGGTATATTTGCAATAGAATCCCACAAATAAAGAATACTTGCATGAAAATTTGAATAATGATATAACTTTTGACATATATTTGGTGTCAGTTCTTCACCTTTAATGACAAACAAATAATCATATTTTCCTTTTGCACATTGAATAAATATAAAAGGCCAAATCTTATCCATATAAAAATTATATAGTCTTTTTGAAAAGAATTTAATATGTAATAAATTAACTAAAAAAGAACTATCTCTAACTATTTTAACTTTAAAACCAAAACTTTCAATTACCCTTTTTATTTCTTTTTCATATCCATTAAAAAAAGGCATAATAAGCAATATCGATTTCATTGATATACCTTAAAATATATTAAACTTTTTCCCATATTTTATTAATGTTATTAAATTTTTTAATTATTTTGGCCGGAGAACCAACCAAAACACAATAATCGGGGAATTGCCCACGCACAATCGAATTCGCACCTACAATACAATGATTACCCAGTTTTGTACCTGCTAGTATTTTGCTACCACTACCAATAAAGCAATAATCACCAATTTTTGTTTCATTAATTATTAAGGGTTGATCGGCAATACATACATTGATTTGCCTATACTCATGATCAATATCAGTAATTGTAACATCGTATGATATTACACAAGCATTACCTATAACTAATTTAGAACCTGTAACGAGAGTTAGTCTTGGTCCAATTGAAACATCATTTCCAATTATAATTTCTGGATAAAAAATAGTCTGTTGCCACTTATTAATTGCTTCAATACGTGCATGTTTTCCAATAGTAACATTATTGCCAATATGAAGATGCTCATAACTACAAAAAATAGCTTTATCAATAGTCGAACATTTTCCCCAACTAAGAGAAAAAAATTTACCAAATAAAGCACATTTATAGCGAAGGTAAAAGTTATTAACTATTTTCATCTTTACAGACAAAGGGTAGCAGAAAAATACAACGATTTTCTTAATCATATTATCCTTACTTCAACAATTCATGATAATTATTAATATTAAAGCCAAGTATATAAGTAAGACGCTGAGAAACTAAATTCCAAAATTCAACATCATTATTTAATTCAGTTATCATTTGTAATTTTTCTTTTAACTCTTTCAGATTTGTAAAACTATTATCATCTATTACAGAAATTGCAGCATCAGAATCTTGATCTTTATAACGTAGTGAAATGCAATTATTAATATAACTATCGTAATAGGCAGTACTATTATAGGTAATTGTACAATCATAATTAGATGTCGTGAGCAATTCAAATATCGTTTTATTCTCCATTGCAATAATCTTACTTCCTTCACTTAAACGCTTATATTCATTGCGATCTAATGAAGGATGCAACTTATAATGAATATCATATTCTTGATCAATTAATTTGAGTAATTTAAATAATTTTTTATTATTTAAATGAAATTCTTTTCTTGAAAAAAGAACAAGTATTCTTAATTTTTCATTAGAGCCTTTAATCTTTAATGGAGAATGAATCTTTGAATATCCTGCAATTAGTAAACGACTTTTATCAATACCGTATTTTTCAAATTGTTCTTTCGTATATTCACCCCAACATAATAATTTATCTGCAACTAAATTTTCATATGCAATAGCATCTATCGGTTGCGGAGCGGAGTATAAAAAATAGGAACCATGTTGTAATGTAAAAGTTGGAATACCGCGAGATTTAAAGAAAAAATCAAGTTCTGCTTCACCTGATAAATTACTACAAAAAGCACAAAAGCTCTTTATATTATTTAATTTTTTTTGGTTTTTTTCTAACGCCTTAATATTATTAAGGCAAAAAACCATATGACAAAATAAATGAAGCTTATTTATCCATTTCAGATCAATAACTCGATTTTTTATAAAAAGAATATAAAAAGAAAGAAAAATAGAGTGCAAATTAATATAATATTTATATTCATAATTAGATAAATCAATTAATTTACCATTACTTTCTTTCATAACATAATCTAATATTTCATAATAGTCTCTTCTTTTATAATTACCTATTGAATAAAATATTGTCGGATTAGAAGGATTTTCAACTTTTATTTTTCTATAACTAATTATCTTTATAAAATCTTTAAAAGAAAACTTTATTTTTTTATAAACTATCGATGCTATATCGATTGCTATAATACTGGATAATGGATAATTTTTATAATTATAACTTAAACTATTTTTTATTTTTTTTATATTTTGAAAAATTATTATTCATAACAATCCTTTAATATTATCAATGGTAACATTTTGTTTTTTATATTTTAACCATAATATAATAATAAACATATAATATAATATTGAAATATAAATTAGTTCAAAAATATCTATAGAATTAATATTAAATCTTAAAATTAAGCAACAGCCTATTGAAACAACAAAAATAAAAATATAAGTCTTAAATGGGAAATAGGAAGAAAATTTATCTGGTAAAACCTCGTTTATTTTCTTTATTAATGGATAACATCCAATATAATTTAACAAAGTTGTTGTTATAGCAGCTCCTATTATCCCAAATTTAATGATCATGAAATAATTCACTACGATATTAACCAGCATCATAGTGATTGTATTTTTAAAAAGCGCTTTCTCTAAGCCAATAGCGCCCATTACACCACCAAAGATAACAACCGCACGCAACCATTGAAGCATATAAATTTGAAAAACGATTACTGAATCTTGATACTTAATTCCAAAAAAATTAATAATGACCTCTTTACCAAAAACTAAACAAAAGATGATTATAGGAACTAATAAAACAGTTGCCTTCTCAATTGAATTACTCCATATTTGTTGTATTTTTTCAAATTTTCCCTTTTTATAGTATGCTGTTATTAACGGGATCATAGCCGTTAATAATGAGCCTGTAACAATACTAATGAATGGGATCTGAAATGCAGCAACTTTCAATAATGAGTATTCAACTGGTGATAATAATAACGATGTCATAATTTGATCAGTATAACTGTTAATCATACCAACAAAAGCAGTAGAACTCATAGCAATGATATAACTAATCTCATTTTTATTAAATTTGAAATTTTTATAATTTATTAGCCAAGGGGTAAAATTTTTTCGGTTATTCAAAAGTAAAATAGTAACCAAGAGAATAGATGAAATCGAAGAAATAATAATTAGATCAATGATATTTTGTGTTTTTATAGCAACAAAAGAAATAATTAATATTGTTATTATTTGAATGGATGAAGTAATTATTGTATAATCTTTCATCTTATTCAAAGTTACACTTGAATTTCTAAAAAATTCTGGTAAAACCAAACCAACAAAAATCAATGATATAAATATTGAATAATCATAAATATAAGTATTTTTAAAACCAGTAGATATTAAGTAAGATAAACATAATAAAATAAAAACACCAAATAAAATTATGATTATTTGTAATAAAAAAAATCTTTGAAAAAGTTGTTTCCCTTTAGTCTTATCTAATAATTCAGCATAAAAATAATTTAATGCTGTTGGCATTCCCGCTATAAATATCATAGCAAAAACATTTACAACTAAAATTATTTGTTGATAATATCCAAAATCATCTTGATTTAAAATCCTGGCTAGCAATATAAGAAAAAATATAGAAAATATTTTTTTTATACCATCCTGTATCATTAAAAAAAAAGTATTCAAAAATATTTCTCTCTTATTTTTTCAAAAATGCTCTAAAATCATCAACCATTTTTTCTAAATCCTTTAATATAAATCTTGGTTTATAACTAATCTCAGATTTAATTCTATCAATGGATGTTACCGGGAATTTTTCATCAAAATGATTATAAATCCAATTAACTTCACATTTTGTTTTCTTAATAAGAACAGATGCTATTTCATTTGCAGAAACATTTTTTCCATATGCCAAATTATATATTTTATATTTAGTTTTTTCTAATAAGGATAATTTTACTATAGCATTGGCTACATCTGAGACAGAAACATAATCTTTACTATAATTAGGGCTTACATACATATTAACAATACCTTTATTAATTGCATCTCTCGTGATAGATGGCAAAAATAGAGGACTACTGAATGCTGCACCATATACATTTGACGGTCTAACAATTAAAATATTATAAGAGCTTTTTAAACATAATTCTTCTGCAACGAGCTTTGTTAAATTAAATAATCGTCTATTATCTTGGTGACCAATAATAAAATCTGATTCTTCAACAGAGGTAATATTATTCATATATAATCTAGTTGAAGATAAATATATTATCTTTTTAAACTTACCATTTATTATTATATCAGACAATAATTTGACATTAGCATCAAACACAGAAAAGGGTAAATTTTCACAATCACCACTACCTACACAATAAATTATTATACCTAATTCTCGTTTTAAAATATCTTTATCATTTCTTTCAGGTATAAATACATTATATCCGTTTTTTTGTAATTGCCTTGTTACTTCAGAACCAATAAAACCAGAACCACCCAATATTGTATATAAACTCATTTTCTCCATCCATTTATTAAATCAATTTTTATTTCATTTAAAAATGGCAGGTTACTATCTTTTTCAGATAAAATTAAATTCAATTTAGGCCATGGAATATTTAATTGTGGATCATCCCAACGTATTCCACTTTCATCCGTTGGATCATAATAGTCTGTACACTTATACTGAAAATCAGCTTTCTCAGTTAGAACACAAAATCCATGTGCAAAACCTGGAGGTATATATAATTGTAGTTTATTCTTTTCTGTTAGAATAACAGATTCATATTGACCAAACGTAGCTGAATCAGGTCGAATATCAACTGCTACATCAAACACTTCACCATAAGTAACCGTAACCAATTTTCCTTGGGGCTTACTTTTTTGAAAATGTAAACCACGTAAAACCCCCCTTGAAGAGCTAGAGCGATTATCTTGCACAAAAGGTATTTCTATACCAGCTTCAATATAGCGTTTGCTGTGAAATGTTTCTAAAAAAAAACCGCGCTCATCAATAAATACTTTAGGCTCAATAATAATACAACCCTCTAAAATAGATTTTTTTATAATCATTATCACTAAATACCTTGAATAAATACTCAAATCATTTTTTAGAAAAAACCGTAGTCATTAATTATTTTATTGATATCTACACCACTAGCAATATCCGATAGAATCTTCTTTTCATTTGTAGCTCTCTTATATACTTCTTCAATTACTTGTTTTTCAATATCTTTAGGAATAATAATAACGCCTTCAGAATCAGCAAATACAAGACATTCTGGTTCAATTTTTATTCCATTCAGCTGTATTGTTTTATTAAAATATTCTGTAGTTGCTCTTTTTCTAACATCTTGACATGTATAGCCTTTAGAAAAAACAGGAAACCCTGTTGCAATAACTTCAATGTGATCTCTAGTCATCCCATTAACTATTACTCCAGCCGCGCCTGCACGAATGGCTAAATTAGCATTTAATTCTCCAAAATATGCATAATCATCAACTTCATTTTCAACAATAATAATATCATTTGGTATGATAGTACTATAACTATTTAACGCATTATAAATTCCATCAAAATTTTCTTTTTCCTTTAATTTTCTTAATTTCAGCGGTTTTGCCCTTCCAAGTAATTTCGCTTGTTTTATATTTGGCAATAATCCTTTAATCACTTGATTTGGATATCCTAAATCATCCAATAAATCAGATAACAAACTGCTAGACAAACAATTCTTAATATTACCTAATAATTTTCGATCCTTTTCCCTTCGGCCCGCTGCAATAAGCTCTGCTAAATTAAAATCTTCTGGCCAATTAACATCTACTGCTTCAAGTGGAGAGGCTTTTAATAAATATGGAGTATTTCCTATTCTTCTTTTTGTTAATAAAGCTGCTTCCTTAGTAATTATGTACAACCCCATAGTTTCAATAATTGTACTTTTTAAATCATTGCTATTAGGTATATTATTTATATCATATACTGGACTTTCATTATCCCAAATATACAATTTTTCTTCTCTAACCAAAACTGCCGAGTCAAATTTTTTATTTTTCTTTAGTACATTTATACCTTCTTCTATCGTGCTCATTTCAATAAAAGGACTTGTACATAGAACTTGTACATAAATATCTGCATCTACATGTTTCACTTCATTTAAAAATAAGCGATTACCATCAGTTTTATTAGAGGCAAGCTTTGATTCTCTATGTAAAACTTTACAATTTAATTCAGAGGCAGCTTTAATTATATCTTCTGATTCGGTATCTAAATATATTTCATGAAAAAGATTTGAATTAACTAACTTTTCTAACATATGTAGAAAAAGTGGCTTTCCATCTAAAAGTTTCAGATTTTTACTTTCTATTCTAGAACTTGAACCTTTTGCTGGCAAAAAAGCAACTATCTTCATAAACTTACCTTTTTCTATTCAAATTATCATATATACCAAATACTTTTCCATTTTCTATCACAACTAATGAATTTATACCATGCCTTTCCATTTTCATATTTGCATCATTACATTTAGTATTAGCTGATGTAGTTTTCGGGTCTATTGTCATTATTTCTTTTGCTGTTATATCAAAAATTTCTTTTTTATCTACTTGTAATAATTTTTTTCTAGTATCACCATCAGTAATGACTCCATATAATTTATCTTCATTTCCGACTAGAATAGTTCCACTGTAAGATCTAGATAACTCGGTTAAGATATCTATTAATGTTGTATTTGAAGATACAAAAATTGCAGGATTTGTATATTCACGTACTGTGGATAACAATTTTTTACCAAGAGCTCCCCCCGGATGATACTGTGCAAAATTTTCTACTCTAAAATTATTCGCATGCATTAACGCAATTGCAATTGCGTCTCCAATCACTAAAGAAGCAGTTGTTGATGTAGTTGGAGCTAAATTTAGCGGACAAGCTTCTCGTTCTATTCTTATGTCAATATGAAAAGTAGAACTTTTAGCAATAGTTGATTGAGAATTTCCTGTCATAGAAATTAATATATTGCCATTTCTATTTATGAAGGGTAATAATTGAGTTACTTCTGATGTCTCACCTGAATTAGATATTACAAAAAATATATCTTCTTTTTTGATCATACCTAAATCTCCATGATATGCTTCAGCAGGATGCATAAACAAACTTGGAGTGCCTGTACTAACCAATGTAGCAAAAATTTTTTTTGCTATATGTCCTGATTTTCCCATTCCACACATGACTACGCGCCCAGACGAAAAATGTATAGTATCGATAATTTTATTAAAATTATCGTCTAACTTAGATTCTACATATTTAATCCCTTCTATTTCATTATGAATAGCTAATTTTGCATGAGATAAGTAATCCATATATTCCTCTTAGCGAATCTTTAAATTATCTAAGATTCCATTTAAAAATTAAACTATTATATTAGGGCTTAAATTTTTCATTGTTACTTAAATTAAATGAATCTTTATATGCATTATAAATAACTTTTAATTGCTTAAAGTTTCCTTTTAATAAACAATAAAAAACATAACCAAGAGACAATAAAATAATTTTTTTTCTCACAAAAAAATTTTCACCATACTTTGTATGTAAATAAAATAAATTACGAAGCATAAAATAACCTTTCCAAGAAGTTAAATCATTTTTTTGGTTATTAATTAATAATCTTATTGCTCTTGCATTAGGGTTGCAAATTATAAAAATATTGTTCTTTCTAGCTCTAATAGCATATTCAATATCATCGCAAAAAATAAAGAAACGAGGTTCTGGTAAACCAACTTTTTCAATAGCAGCTTTAGAAATAAGAGGTCCTTCAAAAGAAATAGCCTCAATTTTTATAGGATGTCTTAATATTCCATTTTTCTTTATATATTCTTTTACACTAATCCCTTTGGGGTTAATCTTAAAAAAGGAACGTAAATCATAAGTTAATGGAGATAATTCTGCACATGTTCCGTCTAAATTATAACGTATTGGTTGTACAATCCCTGTAGGTTTATCAATTAACATATTCTCTAAGCAATTTATATCTGGCAAAAAATCATCATCCATCAACCAAAGATAATCATAATTATACTTAGAGGATATTTTGAATCCCTCATAAAAACCACCGGCTCCACCTAAATTACAACCCGTATTGTAGTATACAATTTTTTCAGGAAGTAATAATTCACTTAACATTTCGTTAGTACCATCTGAACTATTATTATCTATTATAATTATTTTATGTAGTTCATAACTTTGTTCTAATAATCTATTGATAACTTTATTTAACAAAGATTTTCTATTATAAGTTACAACAATTGCAATTACTTTTTTATCCACCGCTTATCTCTCTTTAAAAATATAAAATTCATTTACTAATGAACAAAAAAGAATTTAATTTAACATTTTGACATTTATTTAATAAATAATTATAGCTACCGCACTGAGTTGTTGGTTCCCAGAGCACCATCTTTAACCTTATCGATTATATATCCTTTTGAATGTCAATCCTTTTTTCATCAAAAAATTATCTGATTTTGCTATTTCCTAAGTCTTACAGAGTATGCTAAGTGGTCTTAGGCCTCAATCTACATTCTTACCGTTTACTTTATCACTTACTGACATGATAAACTTTGATTTACTCATCATTAAAAAATTATTTTTATCATTACTTATCTTTAGCAAAACCATTTTTGATAACAAGTTAACTGTCTTAAACTATCTTTGCACCCTAACATAAATTTAATGCTAAGAGATTTAATGGGGCATGTTAGATATGTGTTAAATGTTTACCACATTGAATTTACAAGCACTACCTCAAACCAGAGCTATCACGGTTTTTTTAACCAATCTAATTATCACTCTATGAATTTTCTGCTGTTTAACAATGAGCTATTTTTATTACCTAAATTATAAGCACTAGCACAAAGTTATAGGTAATTAAATTATTCAATATAATCAACTAGGTAACCATATAATTAAAAGCCACGGCATCTACTCTGCGTAGCTAACTGACTAAGGGCAGGATTTTAATTCATAACATGATCAAATGCCATTAATGCTAATATGATAAAATAGCTTACATTATGAAATATATTGAAACAAACAAGATAAAAAACATGAAAAAATCGCTTTAACAGAATAATATTTTAAATTATTAAAAATAATATCATTTTTTTAAGCAACCATGATTTAACGCAAATCAAATAACAAATTAACAATAAAATCAATTTATTATAAAAAGTAATAAAACATAAAGAGAATAAGATAGTTGCTTTTATCTATCCAACAAAAAAATGAAATAGTGATTATATTTCAAGCTATTTTCTAACGTTTTTCTTCATTAAATTAATTTAATATACACTTTTATAAGCTAAAATATGGCTAACAGTCACGATAACAAGCCTGCCTTTCAGTAAAGAACTTCTCTTAACTCATTAATTATACTAATATATTTTTCAATTAATTACAAGCTCAATACTATTGAAAACATTATTAACTATTACAATTTTTCACTTAAAACAGTTAACGCCCATGCAATGGTAACCAAAGCCTTAATCGCAACCCACCTAATGGGCTATCGGAGGCTTTTACCCAGCCTTTATGGTGAAAAACCGCTGTTTCAACAATAGCTAGCCCTAAACCAGTCCCGCCAGATTGCCTATCTCGCGCTTCATCAGTTCGATAGAATGGACGAAAGATTTTTTCTCCATCTTCTTTTGACACTCCGGGACCATCATCATCTACCGTGATCAAAATACCTTGATTTTCTTCTTTAAATGCAACTTCAATACGGTTATGGGAATAACGTAAGGCATTACGGACAATATTTTCTAATGCGCTGCCCAAGGCAGGAGGATTACAATAAATCGTCCAAGCACCAGGCGGAGCCGTAACATTCAGTGTTTTGTTCATTTGTTCGGCTTCAAAAGTGGCATTATCCAAAATATCATTCCAAAGATCGGTAACTTTTATATTTTGCCTCAATATTTCATTCTTATGTTGACTATGTGACAGTACCAACAAATCATTAATCATACCATCAAGACGCAAGGTTTCAGTTTCAATCCGTTCTAATTCTTTACTCTCACCATGCCGGCGACGTAGTAATGCCGTCGCTAATTGTAGACGTGTTAATGGGGTGCGTAACTCATGGGAAATATCAGAAATCATACGCTGTTGCGCGCTGACCATTCCCTCTAACGCACTAATCATCTGATTAAAACTGTTTCCTACCGCCAAAAATTCCTGGGGCCCAGATTCCAATTCAGGATGTTGACGCAAATTACCATTAGCAACATCATCTGCTGCCATTTTTAATTTTCTGGCCGGTTTTGCCAAACTCCACGCTAACCATAACAACAAGGGAGCACTAATTAACATCGTGGCAACCAGTAACAAAAAAGGTCTATCAAAAAGTAAACTTATAAAATCAGACTGTGGACTACTAGCAGGTCGAACCAAATAAAGTTGATAATGATCTTCCCCATCGCGAATTGAAAATGGCCCTAACATCTCGATTCGACCATATTTTTTCTTTTTCGGATGATCTGCATTATCTGATTGCCCAATAAAATTACGAATTACCTGCATTTCATTGGGCATAGCGCCAATAACCCGTCCTTCACTGGTCACCATAATAAGATGCTGACCTGGAGGAGCCCACTTTTGAATGGCATTAGAGAGCCGGCGCCACCACATAAGATCATTAATCGGGTCGCCAGCTAACTCAGCTTCTATGTGCTGTTCTAACATAATACCTTGACGATATTCGCTCTCCAGCAGCGGTGTGATTTGCCTTGAATCAAGCTTGGGTACCATCAACACCAACATCAATACTAAAGCCAGCGTAAACCAAAAAATGGCAAATATTCTGGCTGTCAAACTATTTATCATGTCGCTGAAACCATCAAATATCCTCGTCCACGTAAAGTTTTAAACCAAGGCAAACCATCGGTTCTTTCGGGTAATTTACGCCGCAAATTTGAAATATGCATATCAATAGCACGATCGAATGGTGTTAAACGTTTACCTAAAACCTCTTGGCTAAGATGTTCACGGGAAACAACCTGACCAAGATGTTGTGCTAATAAGTAAAGTAAAGTGAACTCTGTTCCAGTAAGATCAAGGACCTTTCCATTAAAACTCGCTTCTTGCCGTCCTGGATTTAACTGTAAACCATCTACCTGACAGATTGACGAATTAAGATTATCCTGACTTTGCTCACTCCAATTTGAACGCCTTAATAAGGCTCGTATACGTGCAACTAATTCACGATCATTAAATGGTTTAGGTAAATAGTCATCTGCTCCTAATTCTAAACCAAGAACACGATCCAAATCACTGCCGCGAGCGGTTAACATAATCACTGGAATTTGATATTGTCGACGTATCTCTTTTAATGTATCGATACCATTTTTCTGGGGCATCATGATATCAAGTAACAGTAGATCAATTGTTGAATCGAGAAGCGTTAATGCTTGTTCGCCATCATAGGCGATAATCACACTAAAGCCCTCCATTTCAAGTAATTCTTTTAACAGCGAAGTCAGTTCGCGGTCATCATCAACAAGTAAGATTTTATGCATTAGTCATATCCTCCAAGAGCAAAATACGACAAGAATCGCCGCGATGCCATGACTTTACGTTCTTTTACACGCTCTGACGCTAGTTTTCAACCACACGGATATAGTTAGTATAATATTAACATTTTTATCCAAAGAGGGCGGGAGTAAATTATTAATGCGTCACTGGGCAATGATAACTTTTACATCATCGCTATTTATTGTTGGCTCAACATCGGCTTTAGCCGAAGCAGCAGATGTTAGTTTAGCAACAACAAAATCTGCCGAACAAATACAGGCTGTAAAACATGATAATCCTATTTCTAAGCGGAACATAACAAGAGATAGGCTATGTAATCCCTATGATATATTTGTCCCTTTAATAAAAGGTATTACTTTAAGCGAAAGACAACGCCAGCAAATGCGTGACCTGATGGCTTCACAGCGGCAACAAAGCTTTAAAAAGAAAGTTTCACGACAAGAACGAGAAACTTTACATGATTTGATGACAGCAGATATTTTTGATGAAGTCGCTTTTCGTGCAACAGCAGAAAAACTGTCACAAGAAATTGTTGAACAACAAATTGAGATGGCACGCATTTATCACCAATTTTATAAATTATTAACTCACGATCAAAAAATGATACTGGAGAAACAACATCAAAAACAGCTATCGCGATCAAAGTATTGAATATTTCGTAACAAACTTAGCAATAAGTAGCAAGTAATCATTGAAGTTTTTCCTTGCCATAGACACCATCCCTGTCTTTGTTGCCCTCTATTATAGAGGGCTTTTTTCTATGTTAAATGAGGATTAATTATTAAATAAAATAGTTAAAACACTATAACTATCTAAAAAATAAAGTGAAGTTATAATAATCTAACAAAATAACTTTCTATTTCTTACCTAAAATAATTAATACACAACCAGGTATTGTATTTTGACATAATAGTTTTTTATTGTTATATAACTTAAAAATATGTTCTATAACACTAAATCATTTACTTCGTATAAAATAGATTTAACGATTCTTAATTTCTTCAAGTTCCTAAATAAATTCTACTTCTATAGCAATATGTTTAATCAATATCCAGCTAAAAATTTGACAACAAAGAAAATATTTAAATTTATATTGCTATAAAGATAAATCACAGACTAAATTAGAAACATCTTGATTATTTTTTAAGTCTCAACATAATGAAATTTCTTATTAACGTGGGATTCATTTTCTGACGTCAAGAATTATCTATTTAACAAATTCCTTGAAATATTTTAAAAAAATTTTATTAAATTGTTTATAATCGTTATTTTTCTATTATAATTAAAAAATAAATTGCCAAATATTTAGCAATAAAAAATGGTAATCTCAAAATTATTGCCAACTTCAGCTATTGTAAAGGATGTGTATGAAAAAAATAGAGGTAGTTGTACTAGATGATCATTCTATAATTTTATCTGGAATAGAAAAAGAACTAGAATCAACTCATGTCTCAGTATCAAATAGTTACACAAACTCTCATGACTTAAAAAAATATTTAGCTGCCAATACACCTGATATAATAATCATGGATTATGCATTATCACCTGAAGATTTAGATGGACTTACCCTGATAAAGGATCTTCATAAAAGATATAACAAATTAAAAATATTAGTTATATCTGCCTATTCAGATCTTGCCATAACAGGACAAATTTTCAGATGTGGAGCAAAAGGTTTTATAAGTAAAAAAAATGCTAAAAAGCAACAGCTAATAAATGCAATAGATGCGATAGATGCGATATATAAAGGAAAATATTATTTTAATCAGGTATTTGACAGTTTAAAAAAACTTGAGTTTCACTATGAAAGTATCACTGATAATTCATCAAACTCTATATTATCAAATGTCTCCGTTGCTGATTTATCTAAAAAAGAGTTAGAAGTAATTCGCTGTTTTCTCGATGGTTTAACTGTTTCAATGATTGCCCAAAAATATAATCGCAGTATAAAAACAATAAGTGGACAAAAACAAACCGCACTTAGAAAATTAGGTTTAACTGCCGATCATCAATTATTTATTATAAAAGACGAAATATTGAAAAATGAAAAAATTTAAATTAATTAGCCTAATTTTTAATTTAATTTTACCGACTACTACTTTAGCGACAGAATTTAATCAAATTGAACGGGATTGGTTAAAGCATAACCCTGTCATTTATTATACTATCATTCCTAATAATCGAATAGAGTATATTCATAATAATGTTCATCATGGCATATCTCGCGAATATTTAAATGAAATAGAAAAAAAAACCGGATTAAAATTTATCTATCGTGATCAAAAAGAAAAAAATATAAAAATTATTGCTAATTTTATTAGTAAAACGTCTCATGATAAAAAATGGTTACAAAGCTATCCCTATATCTTCACCTCAGCAGTAATCGTCACAAGACCAGATGCACCATCTATGTTTACACCTCACCAACTAGATGGGAAGAAAGTTGTGGTAAAAAGAAATAGTCCTTATGAGGCTTTTTTAAAGGAACACTATCCCCAAATAATATTAATTCCAGAAGAAGATGCAATTTCAAGCTTAAATCAGCTGTGTGATACCTGTGATGCATATGCCGTTATAGGTCCAAATCTTATATTTTGGCCTTTGGTTCATAAATATTATGCCAATCATTTAAATTTTTCTGGTGTAATTCCTGAATTAAACACCAATATCACTATGGCTATTTCATCTGATATGCCCATATTAAAATCTATTATTGATAAATCGCTAAATAGTATCTCTGCAAAACGAAGTGATGAAATATATAAAAAATGGATTGATGAATTAGATATCACAGCACCACCATTTAATATGATATTAAAATATTATTATCTTGAAATAATTACCGCTATTTTAATATTTTTATTCCTATTAACACTACTTTTTTATATTAGAAAAGCGCAAATATCTGCTCAAAATAATGAATTATCAAAATCACTCTTTATTTCTATGATGAGTCATGAAATTCGTACACCATTAAATGCAATTATAGCATCACTAGAAATATTAAAAATCAAATTAAAAAATAAGGATCTGGAGAGATTTACAACTATTTCGATAAATTCATCCTTAGCTTTGCTCTCATTTCTTAATAATGTATTAGATGCTTCTAAATTGGAAGCAAAAGAACTAAAATTAAGAAACAAAGCGATTGATATCAATCAATTACTTATAGAAATAAAAAATGAATTCACTCCTTTATCTGAGTCTAAAAAAATAGCTTTAATTTACAAATCATTTATTCCGGAAAAAACATATATTAATATTGATTGTGATAAATTACGTCAAATATTACGAAACATCATATCCAATGCAATAAAATTTACAGAACAAGGCTACATTTTATATACCGCTAAATATAAAAAAAATAAATTATTTTTATTAATAAAAGACTCTGGCATAGGAATTGATGACAAAAAACAAAAAAAGCTCTTTCAACCATGGTTTCAAGTTACAAATAAAGAATTAAATTATAATCAAACGTGTAGTGGTCTTGGATTATTCATCTGTAAACAATTTTCTAAGATTATGAAGGCTGATTTTTCAATTAAAAGTATAAAAAATATCGGTACAGAAATAAAAATTGCTATTCCAGCTGATAAATCTAATGAAATAATAAACATCAATAAAGACGAAGAAATAAATATAAAAAAAATCAGTCCATTAAATAGATTATCGATTCTTATTGTTGATGATAACATATATAATATTGATGTTATTACGAAGCAATTAGATATTTTAAAATGTGATTGGGAGTATGTATTAAATGGTAATGATGCAATAGAAAAATTCAAACAAGAAAATTATTATGATTTAGTACTATTAGATAGTTTTCTGCCTGACATGACCGGATATGAAGTATGTAATACAATAAGAAATCTAGAAAAAATACAAAATCGGGTTACTACACCAATAATTTCCATCTCTGCGAATACCAGCAATCAACATATTGAACAATTCATTAATCATGGTGGCAATGATATTTTATCAAAACCGATAACTTTAAAAGACTTAGCCACATGTTTAACTAAATGGAGTTATTTAAATTCTAATATAGAAGATCTATCTGAAAATATTAATACTAATAATATTGATGAACTATTTTATAAAATATTAACCCTAGATTTTAAAAACTTAAGTTTAGCTAGCACTATGAATGATACGAATAATATCAACTACTATTTACATAGAATGAAAGGAGCAGCTCTACAAAATAATAGTCATGCCATAGCGAATTTAATAACTTCAATTGAAAATTTAATTAAAAAAGATAGCATTGATATAAAAAACAATGCGCTTATAAAAGTCTTACTGTTTCAATTAGAAGCTTTAACTCATAAAAAAAATGATTTTAATTAATCATGATTAGCTCTGGCTAAAACGACATATTTCATTTTTCTACTCTCTTATTTTTGAGAGTACTCTTGTTTAAATCCCATCAAGTTAACTTTATATTACCGTTAAGTAATTTTTATGTGACAAAAAATTACTCAACATAATAAAGAAATATAAGCCATATAATAATAGTTAATTAGAGCACACTCCATTATTGCTGAATTGCTGATTACTACTTATAGGCTTTATTCTGATTAATTTAGAAAGGTTAGTCAGTTGATTATTAATATATTTTGATATCAATTAAACCGGAGAAATTATTGTATGAAAAAGTGTCTTGTCTTATTTTTAATAGCGGGATTGCCTGCCACCATGGCAAATGCAGCAGACCAAACAGGATTGTATATTACCGGTAAAATCGGTGGCTCTGTTGTACAATCGACAAAATCTGCGGGTTCAATTTCTGCTGCAATAAATAGTAATAACATCTTTGATGAAAGTGGAAAATTAGATGATATTCCTTCTGGTGCCTTAGGAGGCGGAATTGCTTTAGGTTATAACTTTAAGCCTATGTTTCAATTGCCGGTCAGAGTGGAATTAGATTTTACTGCCAGAAGTAATCTGAAAAAAAATGGTTCAACTGGTGAAGAAATTGCAAATCAGCCCTTAGATATAGAAATGAAAGATAAAATTCAAATCAATACTTTAATGGTAAATGCAATTTATGATTTAGAGAATAGTAGCCAATTTACACCTTATGTCTTAGCTGGGGTGGGTGTTGCGCAAAATAATCGAACTGCGAATATTAGCGCTGATTATCGAAACAATAACACTAAATTATTGTCGGGTAAAAAAGTCAATTATAATTTTGCCTGGAGTATTGGTGCGGGTGTAAAATATGATATTAATAGTAATCTGGCTTTAGATCTTAGCTACCGTTATATCAATGCCGGAAAAACCAAAACCAATGGCGTAACAAATCTAGGTCCAATAAATATAAAAGGCAATTTGGAGTCCAGATTACATAGCCATGACATTATGTTAGGAATGACATATCTATTCTAATTGGATTTAATTTTTTAATTAGTGATTTTTTAATCTGAATTAATATATAATATTTTTTGCCAATTTTTATCTGGAAATCAGATAATTTATTTTCTGATTTCCAAATATTTTTTTATAATTGTTTTTTTCTTATGTGATTAATTATCATTAAAACAAACTCTATATTAATTGGAGCACTTCATGAAAAGACGCCAAGAGATAGCTTATTCATTAGGTAGAAAGATTAAAAAAATCAGAAAATATAATGGAATGACCGGAAAGGAATTATCAGTTAATCTTGGTATATCACAACAACAATTATCACGCTACGAAAATGGTATTAGCCTGATTACTATTGATAAAATCTATATTTTTTGCGATATATTTGATATAACCATTAGTCAATTCTTAGATTCCTGTAACGAACAAAAAAGTATAAGTCACCATCACTTTTTAAGCCCTTTCATTAATTAACAATAAAAAATTATAAACATTCATTTAGTTATAATGATAAATAAATCGAAAAGTCTTTTTTAATTTTGTAACATTTATGCTAATTAAATACTGACAAATAAAATTAAAAAAAATTATTTATAACACAATAATAAAGCCTCACTATTAATTGAAAATTAATTTTTCCCTACAACAATAAATTTATTAATCAATAATGTTATCAGTTATTTTTAATTAAATATATAAAATAACATGCCATTGTTAAATTTGAATATTTGATAATCTGATAAAATCTCTATATCATCATCATTATGTTTTTGAACTTTAGTGGCACAATATAAAAACACTACATAAAAAGCTCAAAAAGCAAAAATAAAATCAAAGATAATTTAGTAAAATAAATCAAATTACAACTACTAGTGTAAGACTCAAACCAACATTTAATTGTAATAATATTTATAAAATCGGCTGCAATAATAGCCGTAATGACTTTATTTTCCAGGGGAGCTGTGTTTTTTTAATGAATTTTTATCGTAACATCATAAGATTAATTTTAATCAATGTACTTATTGTGTCGACGACTGCCAACGCCAACATTTTTCCCGAACGACAAAATATAGATAATCAGCTCGAAAAGTTGGGTGGAGCAAACCGTTTTGATGACACTAAAACTATCGATTGGGGATTATTGCCTGGCCCGTTTTATACACCAGAAATGAGTGCCGGCGTTGGTGTGGCATTAGTGGGGTTATATCGTATTGATAGAAATGATAAAATTAGTCAACCCTCATCATTGGGTGTAAGTGGATTTGCCTCAGCGACTGGCGCTTTCGGACTAAATTTTAATAATTATAATTTTTTATCTGCCGAACAATGGCGTTTATTTATTTCCGGTACTGTAAATAACATCCCCACTTACTATTGGGGAAAAGGTTATTCTGCCGGTAAAAATGACCACAACAAAGTGGAATATAAATCTCAAGAATTTGCTATCAGACCAAGAGTACTATATCGCATAATTGATAATACTTATATAGGATTAGGTTGGGATTTTTCATTACTTAATGCTAATGATTTAGATGAGAGTAGCAAAAATTATTTTGCCAATTCAGTCGGTGGTCGTTCTATACGTAGTTCTGCAATTAGTGCCCACTTCAATTATGATTCCCGTGATTTCTTACCTAACGCCCGACATGGTCAAGCTTTTGAAGTTATTTACAGCTATTTTTCTCCAGAACTGGCTAGCGACAATCGTTTTCAAAGCACACAGTTACAATATTCTGCCTATTACACACTATCAGAAAATAGCGTTTTAGCCGTTGATAATTATGCCCGTTTTACTTCAGGTTCAGTGCCTTGGGATCATCTCTCTTTATTAGGAAATGCAAATCAGATGAGAGGTTATTATGAAGGACGTTATCGTGATAATAATGTTTTTACTACCCAATTAGAGTATCGTCGAAAGTTAGATTGGCGCCATGGTATCGTTGGTTGGATTGGGGCAGGAACACTTAGTGATTCACCATCAAAATTAGGCTCTAATCATTGGTTACCCACTATTGGTATAGGCTATCGATTTGAATTTAAACCTAGAATGAATATTCGAATAGATTTTGGTATCGGTCGCAATAGCACTGGCTTTTATTTCCAAGTGGGTGAGGCATTCTGATTAGCAAAAAATTTGTTATTTATAGTAGCGATAAGATAACCTGTAAGTGAAAATGAAACCAATAATATTAATCGAATTAATTTCCAAATCTAGCGATTGCCAGATCAATCTGAACTAACATAATAACCAATTTTTAAGTTAATCATTGGATCCCTCAATAGAATTGTTTAAAATTTAAGAAAATATTTTTTCCCACTATGATCTGAACCCTATTTTATGATACAAATTTTATTCTCTATGCCGACAGCAAAGATCTTTATTTTCTTTTCTGCCGACAATATTTTTTACCAATTATTTTTTAATACTATCTTACATTTGCTGTAAGCATTATTAAAATCCATAGTAAGGCAACACAATAGATGGAGCAATAAATTCGATCGACAAAAAAATAAAATTTCACCAAAAGAAAAATGTTGTATAACTCACTATATAAGGAGTATCTATTCTATCTTTTAATAAAATAGATGTTTATAATTAATACTAGATTGAAAATCATATAAATATATTAATTGTTAACATAAAATAGACTAAATTTATTATTTTCTATTATTAAAAATTTAATGGCATAAACAAGGCTGAAAACTTCTATCATCTAATTAAGAATTTTTTCATAAATTAATTTTCCCACCTCTTCATATCCTAAATTATTAAAATGAAGGTGATCAACATAAATATTATCGTGAAGTTTAGGCGACAAACTCATTAAAATATTCATATCATAATAAGGTATGTTTTCTTTTTGACAACCCGCTTCCAGCTGTGAAGAATACTTTTTATGTAAGTCCAAGGAACATAAATGATCAAATAATTGCCAAAATTTGTTTGCACAAGCATTTATTGCGTAAAACATCTCCTCTTCATCTTTATGAAACTGATCTTTACTCCATCGAGATAGTGGCTGCAGGATATAATACACTTTAGCATCATGCTTTTTGGCTAACTGTTTTATCTGAACGGCTGATTGAACAGTCATTTTAACTGCTCGATTGATACGTTCCTTAATATCTACGTAGGTATCAGTATATACCTTTTCCATTGGGTTTTGAGCAAGATCATCAAGCCAATTATTTAATCTTTCAGCAAGCTTTGGAATAAACTTTTTTACAGCACTATTACTGCATGATGCATTAGAATTTATTCTATAGGTTAAATCTTCATTATATTTATTCATATAATGAACCAGTTCGTAAGAATAATAATATTTACCATATTCTGAGGTAAAATCGTCGGAAAGCCCCTCAAAGGTTAGTGTGCTAACACCACTTAAGATAATAATATTTTTTATCTTTTTAAACCGATGCTGATTCAGCATAAAAAGAATTGCTTCCTGCACACAATTGTATCCACTACCACCAAAATTAAGCCATATTTCTCCAGTTAACTTAGAAAGTATAGAAGAAATTGTATATGCATCCGAAGTAGCTCCGGTTCCCATTGCAGTCGAACCACCAATAACAATGTTAACTGATTCATCGGTTGGAAAATTAGTTGGCGAAACCCAGCCCGAAAATGATTTACTCATTCGGAAGCCCATTTCATAGGTATTAATCACGGCTGATCGATAATTCTTATGGTGAAAAAACATAGTGTAAGGAAGCCAGCGAATACTTAAATACATAAATTCATCATATTCACGCAGTTGCGGTGTAAGTTCATAACATCTTTTCACAGCTTCCTGATGGGTCATTTGTTTATATTTCATTATTTACCCCCTAAAATTTTATGAAAATATGTAATTTAATATTTTCTAACAATCAATTATCTCACACTAAATAATTTTTAGAACTTTCACCCTATAACCTACAAATGCAATATTTAATTTCATTCTTGAAATAAATATATTAATGCCTACTTCATGGCTGCTAATAAAAATAAATATAATAAAAACTTATACGTTCTAAGTAACACGTAATCTTTATCTCTTATTTACACCGCGAAGTATCAATACTATAAAAACATTTTCCAGCGGGATAAAATGAATTTAATTCCTGAAACGATGAAATTATCAATGCGGCATTCGAATCTACTTAGCAAAAAGATTTATGTCAACAAAAATTTAACATTATTACAGTTTTAGCTAATGATGAATTAGGTTAAGGTTATAAAGCTTTTGGCGTCAACAGTCTTTTAATACTACTAATTATTAAATGTAACCATATGATAAAAAACAATTTAATATTCAAATAAATCAGATACTAAATTTTATAGTAATTTTTTTCTTTACATTTAAACATCACCATTGGTGATAACAAATAAGCAACAAAAATCCCACTACATAAAACAATACCAAAACTACTAATTGTTAAGCTATTACTAAAAATTAGTACACTTAAAGTCAAAAGTGTTGTCATCATAGCTAGAGTAATCGAAAATAAAGCGCAAAGTGGTTCATTATTAGCATTAGTCAGAAAAAATGTATAGTTAACACCAATGCCCAGTACTAAAACTAATGCTAATAGTGAAAAAATATTTAGGCAATGTCCAGTAAATGCAAGCATAGCAAGGCTACTGACTAATGATAATACTGAGGGTAATAAACTAATTACCCCATGACATAGACCCAATTTAGCTATCATACAGGCAGCTATCACGCCAAGTGCCGCAAATAGCAATCCCGCAATAATCATTCGATATAGGATAAATATTTCATTAAATACCGCTTTGCTATCTATCCATTCGACCCCTGGAAGCGCTTCAGCCAAGGCTGAAAGCGCTGCACTATTGTTGACCCCATCTACCGGAATTAAAATACCATTTCTACCATCCGGCAAAGTTGTCCATATCAAACGCCAACTTTCATTAACGGAATTTTCAGTATATTGCTCAATTTGACTTAACATTAAAGTCATCTTTAATTTATCTAAAACATTACCTGTATAATGATTGGCTTGGTCTTCTTTCAACATTAGATTGCCAATAAAGGCTGTATCGCGATATTGATTTTGTTCTGAGTCAAAAGGAATAAGATGATAATTCGTCAACCAACCACGTTTTTTCGCTATATTGAGTTTCATAATAGAAGCTTTAAGCCGCTTGAATGTTTCTTTAGAATTATCACCATAAATCATAAACCATTTTTGATCACTCTTGTTACTGGTTAAACTTATGATTGTTTCCTGAGATAAAATCACTGAAGGCAACACCTGAAGCGAAGAGACATCATTATTATTTTTAAACATTACCAATCCACCTAATGACACTACACCAACAAAAAGTGGTAATCCAATACGTAGCATTTTGTATCGTTGCCAAACTCTAAACCAAAGCAAAATGAAAGTTTTAGCAGGTACTGCCCGTACAGGTATGCCACGACATAACCATGGAAACCACAAAACAACCGTTAAATATGAGCCAATAAAGCTTATCGCAGCGAAAAATATCATTTGGCAGATTTCAGGAAAAGGCGTAAACATCATAATAATATAAGCAGTTACAGTAGTAATAAGTACTAATAATAACGTCGCTTGTATTTTTCTAAGACTTTGCCAAGGATTTGCTTCATGGCCATAAACCATACGTTCTGTAAGATAGTAAAGAGAATAGTCTACCGATAGTCCTATGATGCTTATATTCATTACTAACGTAATTAAATATAATTCACCAAAAACGTATAACGTAGTAACAGTAGCAACTAACGCACCAATACCAATCGATAAAAAACAGAGTAATAATGCAAGAAGTGAACGAAAAACAATCAATATCAGTGAGCCCATTCCCAATATGGCAATAATGCCAAAGATCAAAATATCTTGTTTTATCTGCTGGCTTTTATAATCACTATATAGAAAAGTACCACGTGATAAAATTTGTGCCTGCGGATAATCAATCGTAAATTGCTTCGCTCTGGTTTCTAAATTCGTAACTAGCTGATCGATGCTATGCATATTAAAAGAAGAATTTACCAGCTCTCCATAAATCAGATACCAATATTGCCCTTGATAATCTTGTATTATAATCCAACCATTTTGTATACATAACTGACTGGTATTTTGTGCTAACTTTTGCCACGTATCAGGCATTTGTATTAGAGGATCAATAGTAGAATTTTTGTAATGATCAACTAAAACGTCATAAATTTGAGAAAATATCCACTGAGCATGAGCATTATTATGATTTTGTAATACTGGCTTCGCTGGCAGTTGATCATCTTCACTGCAATGAGTAAGAATCCTTGCTTCTAGTTGTTTCTGTCGTTGCGTATCAATCGGGCCTTTAACATAATCAATACTGGGTTCTAAACGCAATAATGCTATCCAATGTTCTGCAACCGATGAATCTAGTTGCTTTCCCGGACTTATCAACCACAGTAATTGCCGTTCGAACGGCGGCTCAAAATCATTATCAAGCGAGGGAGATGGATGGTGTAAATTTTTTTGCGGTAACCAGGTTAAGATATCGTCACTAAATCGTACATTCGGTAACAATGCTAATAATGCTATTAATAGCAAACAAATAAAGAGCCAGATAACGGCACCCCAGTGCAAAAATTTAATCAGCAGAACGGGGGGCTTCATCGTTAATCAGTGTAAAAAGCATCTATTGATATTGCCCTACAGCAGAATTAATCTGATAATTTTGCTTATTATCTAAAAGAAAAGTATCGAGATAAAATAAATTTTTAAAATAATTAATCTGAATAACATTATTTAATAATTTATTTATCAAGAAAAAATATAATAGAAATTTAAGTTTAAATATGGCTAAACCAGTATTCATTACGATGAAAAAATAGTAAAAAACTTTCACAAAATCACTCCCTGACATTAAAATAAAAATGTTCTTGCTATGATTTCTTTAACGTTATTTTAATTTACATTGTAAATTTAGTTGCATCACTTGAATAAAAAATGAGTAACCATATAACAACACCATCCTATAGAAATAAGTAAAATTACCCTATCAAAAATCTATTAACAGTGTAAAGAAATATCCATCCCATAAATGAACAGTTGGTTATTTATGCTGAAAATAATTGTATTTTTAACATATAAAATAAAAAATATTATTCTCTATTTTTATAAAAAAATATTTTTTATAATAAATTAGCTAAAAAAAGGATTACTGTTAACTGACTAATAGTAAAAAAACTCGTATATCTTTTGTGATTGGAAAAAATTGTCGTTTATATTTATTAATTATATTAATCATTTAATAGCTATTAGAGTGTCCATTACAACAATTACATTGCAGCTATTTTACCTAATTAAAAAGATGACGATTATGTTTTATAAGGATCACAAGAATCAATCATAGACATTAATTATTTAATATAATTATAATCATGCTAAATACCACATAATAAATTTTCATAGTAATGTTTTAATTACTATTTGTTCAGTAATAATCATCATTGTCTTTGCTGTAATACTCATAAAAATATCATCCTTCCTGTCCATTAAACTAGGGCAGTTGCCACCCATTAAAAACATAGCGCATCACGTGTTGTTTGTGCTAGATTTTGACTTATAAGTAATGAATGTGTGGATATCATGTTTACTATCATCAAAAAAATAATCAGACAAAAAATCATTATCGTAGCGGTTAGCCTCATTATTGCAACGCCACTATCAACCTTTGCTAAAGAACCAAAAAACTTCATTTATACCAGTTCCGATGATTTCGAATCGGTATCAGCCATTTTAGAACGTAGCGACATTCATGGCGTACAGATTGTTTACAATTGGCGTTTGCTTGAACCCGAGAAGGACAAATATGACTTCTCAAAAATTGAAAAGGATCTGTCACGCCTTAAGAAAGCAAGAAAAAAATTATTTATCCAGATCCAAGATCGATTTTTCGAGCCAAACGCCCGATACGTCCCTGATTATCTGTTGAATGATCCAACCTATAACGGTGGACTATCACCACAGTTTGATAATCCAGGTGAGGGAAATATGGTAGGTTCTGGTTGGGTGGCACAGCAATGGGTTCCTGCCGTACGTCATCGTTATCAAGCGCTATTGGCTGCACTTGCTAAGCGTTTTGATGGCCAGATATATGGAGTGAACTTACCTGAAACTGCCATTGATTTAGATGAGAAAGCTCTACCTAAAGGATTTTCCTGTGATAATTACTTCGCCAGTGAAATAGAAAATCTCGCCTTTGCACGAAAGGTGTTTACCAAGTCACATGTAGTGCAATATGTTAATTTCTGGCCGTGCGAATGGAACAATGACAAAAATTATATGAGCCGATTATTCAAGTTCGCCAGTGCTCATAACATTGGCCTCGGAGGTCCAGATATTGTCCCCAACCGTAAGGCACAAATTAAAAACTCATACCCCTTCTTCAATCAATACAAAAATAAATTAACACTTGTTGCCATGGCAGTGCAGGAACCAACCTTAACCTATATAAATAAAAAGACGGGTAAGCCATTTAGCAAGGCCGAGTTTGTACAATTTGCTGAAGATTATCTCGGAGCCAATATTATTTTTTGGAGTACAAAATCACCTTGGCTGGCTGAAAAATAAGTAAAATTAACTGTAGAGTATAATTTTTTTAATCAACAAATAGTTCAGAAAAAATAGGTTTGAGCTGTATACCGTTCACAAATTAGTAAGTTGAAAAATGACTTTAAAAGGAAAAAGCACCAAACCAAATTTAGTCTGAAAAAAAGGATATGAACAACGGAAAACAATTTAATATGTGACAACTAAAATTCTTGTACCCGCAAGGCATTTTAAAAAATGTTACTGATCTTTCATATCCGTTAAGGAAAATATGGCTTTACCAATACGAGCAATAGCTTCATTACTTTGGGTTAGAGTTGCTTTTGTTTGTGTAATATAGATAGAAACGATTAACGGCTGACGGTTTTCTGGCCAAACCAGACTGATAATCGATCTGGAGCCATAATCTCCGGCACCTGTTTTATCAGCAATTTTCCACTTTGCTGGCAGAACGGAACGTAATAACGCATTCGCGACTTTGTCATCTTCCATCCACTGTCTTAATTGCTGACGCGATGAAGGCTGCAACACATCACCAAGAACCAATTTTTGTAATGTTTGGCTAATAGCCACTGGAGTTGTAGTATCACGCAGATCACCCGGTATAGCACTATTCAATTCTGGTTCAAAACGATCGAGCCGGGTAATAGAATCACCTATGCTACGTAAAAAACGGGTAAAACTAGCTGGGCCTCCTATTTTTTTCTCAATGAGATTAGCTGCCGTATTATCACTGTAACTAATTGCAGCATTGCATAATTGTTGCCAATTCATCGATAAAGGAGCGATAAATTTTTCAGTTACAGGAGAGTAAGCAACCAATTGCCCTTTCTGAAATTGAATACTTTCCGTCAATACTATTTTTCTATCATCCACCTGATTTAACAACATACCACATAGCAACGCTTTAAAAGTGCTGTTTAGAGGGAATCTTTCATTACCTCGATAACTTACAGTGATATTATCCGCTGTATCAATAACAGCAACACCAATACGAGAATTTAGTTTTTTTTCTTCTTGCTTAACAATGTTAGTCAACTGAGTGTCATTAATTATATAAGCATTTGCGTTACTACAGACAGCCGTAATAAACAAGACCAACCCAACAAATTTTATTCGATGTTTGAAAAACATAGTATTATCCTATCCTCGCAAATTATGTAAAAACCCAAACAAAAACTCACCATTGTTATTGATAACATATTACAAAGATTAATTAGTTGATATATTTATATTGAATAAAATTATTAACGCAGTTTTACATTCCACATTTATGATTATATTTACAGGCATTGTTACATTTAGGATGATAAATTTGCTATAGTCACTTTCAATCTACAATTACTTTACTGTTATTCAATTTAAAAATAATAAAGCCTCACCAAATAAATTTTGGTGATATTATTTTGATCGACTGCTGTTCTCGCTTAATTGGGTTCTTCTCTCCATTAGTACTGCCTAAAAAATTTCTTTTACTTACCCCTAGCTATAAGCGTGGTTATCTTGAGAGATAACCTAAGATATTTCAGGCAAAGAAAGTAATAACCTTATTGTCGCGCAAGATATAATAGCCCACTATCTGGCTACCTTTTGCACGATACTGAGTGAGCGATTGGGTCAATTCCAGTGTAATTCGTTGATATAAAACCTCTATTTTACAAACTCTGGCTGCTTCAAAACCAAAGAAATGTCTGACTTCAGGGTAAAGCGCTTTGAATAAACTTTCTTTAGCAGAAAATGTAATTAATAATGCAAGTTCATAATCAATACCACTATCCACCAGCAGTACTTGTTCATCCAAAGAAGAAAAAAGATTTGCTGTCTCTCTGATAGTTAACGAAGAGAATGTCTCGATATCGACGCCGGGTATTAGACCTGCTTCCTGCGACGTTACAAGCGCGATAGCATATCCGTCGGTATGGGAAAGGCTACCACACCATCCTGATGGCCAGGCTGGTGCGCGATCCCGCCCAATACCGGGTGTGTTATTACATCCTTCAGTTTGTAGCAGTATTTTAGCTGCATATCGTACTGCTACATATTCTGCTCGACGTTTAACCACCGCTGAATTTAGTGATTGAGGAAAAGGAATAGCAAAATAGGCAAATAATTCGTCCTGATAACAACGAATATCAAAATTGACCAAATAGTAACGCAAGCAAGGTAAATGGATAACCATCCCCACCTCAAAATAGCGAATAAAAGGTGGAGCAGAGCCAGTCGTGATTGAAGTGAGCATTTAACTATCGCTAATAACAAACAAAATAAAAATCTATAAAACAATTAATTACGCCATTATGAATACCCGCTTAAAAGTGAGCCATTTTTCATCTCCAGTAAAGGTTTAATGTGGCTCCACAGTTTTCTTCGGGTCAGCTTGCGTCATATTGTTTCCAATACACTTTTTTAACCTATAGCCTTTGTCTATACGATTTGTAAGGCTGCACCCAGTGCGCACTATTTGCCGCGCAGGTCAGAACCTTTTATATAACCAATCAATGTTGTCAGATTTGTTTTACACTTTTTCCTTCAACATTGATTGGTTTTGCAAGCAAGGCTAGCTCTCGGAAGTTAGGTTACCGCCTGCTCGATCGTAGGCGAATACTTAGTCACAACGCTATCACTGATGACATTGGCGATAATTCGATTTAGTTGACTGAATAGTTGTTTCCCGTTGTTGCTGTTCAAAATTGAGTAGTGGTTACCTTCAATGCAAATACACTCGGCGGTTTTAAGTTGTTGACGCCAGAATTGCATCGCCTGTTGGCTCTGACTTGCATAAATCAAATAGGTCATTACTCTTGGCGAATAACTCGGAATGAAACTACGCAGGCAAGTGAGGTTACGTCGGAAAGCTCGTAGCAGATTGCCAACATAATTTCGCGTAAAGGGTGACAGGTCTAATCCATCACTCTTTTCCCCCACCATCAAAAGTTTTACCTGTGGCAGAGTAATGTCATGCAATTTGTAATTCAGTTCCTTAGCAAACCCATGCAGTTGGGAGTCATCTGTTGGTGGCGTTTGCCACGCGTTGGCAGCAAGCGGATCTATCATGACTAAAACCGGTTTTTTGCTCTGGAGTTCCGACATAGCTATCATCTGATAAGCTAATAGCGCACCAAATGACCATCCCACAATAATTAGAGGACAGTTGTCTTTCAGCTGTGACAATACTTGGCGGCAATAAACTGCAGCTCGTTCAACCAGGGTGTCTTCTGCTAGTATCTGCCCAGCTAGCATAGGATCTTGGATCTGAATAACGCCGACCCGATTATCCAGCATCTTCAACATTTCCCGATAAGCTAACAGATCACCGCCAATTGGGTGAAGTAAAATGATCTGAGCCATTTCCTTCTTACTGATCTGCTGTGTTGGTTTGGCCGTATCCTCAGTAATAAAACGATAAAGTGCCTCAGGGGTATCAAGTTGCATAAATTCAGCAAGCGTAAATGGACGAGGCGATTTATTATTCAACTCATCCAGTAGTTCCAGCGCCTGAATGCTGTCACCACCCATACTCTCCCAGGAGGTATCATTGTTACTCTCTGTAAGGCCAAGATGACCCGCATACAATTTTTTAATCAATGGTAGTGAAAATTTATCAGCGGAATTAGAGCTGATGACCACCGATGGACGGGATGGTAGATGTTGTTGATAAAACCAGCGCGATTCGGTAAAACCCGTTGTGCATACTAACTGCTGGATCTGCGGTGAACTCACGGCTTGATAGAGCATTTCAGCCCCCTCACGACGAGTGATACCGCTACTCAAATGTAGCAGATTATCATGGCGACGCAGCCCAGCCGGAAGCTCCTGAACTGACATACCTCCATCCTGCCAGATATCCCAGTTGATCGTTCGGTATTGGCAATTTTGTTGGTTTGCGGCTTTAGCGGCGACCCACGCATCCAAATAGCCGTTAGCACAAGCATAACTGAGTTGCCCAACACCACCATGAATAGCTGACATAGAGGAGGAGCAGATAATCCAACGGGGCTCTAGTGTCTGGAGGATCTCCAGCGCTGCGCAGCTACGAATTTTTTCCTCAACCACAGAGAAATCTTCAACACACTGGTGACGGGCAATAAGCGCACCTGCTGGCACGCCAGCACAGTGTAAAATCCCCTGTATAGGGTTATAATGCGCTTGCAATAAGTTGGTTAGTGATTGCACCTCGGTTATGTTGGTGAGATCGCAACTGAGCGATTCGTATTCACACTGACCGGCTAACTGCAAAGCGACCGGATCTTTATTTACTCGGCGTGAAACAAGAACAAATTGGCTATGTGGTGCAATGGCGGCAATAGCCTGCACTAAAGCCTGACCGATGCCACCGCTGCCACCGAGTACAACATAAGTGCCTGATGGCAGCAGCATGGGTAACTGATGTAGTGGTTGCTCTGCCAGCGGTTGATAGCTGAGCTTTAACCATTGCTTCCTGCGCCACGCATGTACTATGCCATGCTGACTCAAACCATATCCGATAGCGACAGTAAGGCTATCAACTGAGCAATCAAAAAGTGCACAATGTATCTGTGGGTGTTCCTGAATAATAACATTCAGTGCACTGGTTAACATCGCCTGTTCCGGTAGAACAACTTCCCCTACTGCCGTACTTAATGCATTGACAGTGAGTCGATTCAATTCTAGCGTGCGATTCGGCAGGCACTGGCTAGCTGCCTGTATGACATGAGTTAGACTTAACAACAGCTCAACAGCGCTCTCGCCAACAGAAGAAACCCACAGAATTTGTACTTTTCCTGCGGTGTTTGCTGCCTGTTTTAATAGATGGTCGGGTTTTTCTTCTGGAGATAACACCAGCACCTGACGTGCCGTCAGCTGTACATTATCGGGCAATATGCCAATCACCAGGCAGAGATCAGCGACCGCCATCTGAGGTTGAGCTACCCGTTGCCAGCAAGGCGTGTAACGCCACTGTTTAGTGGCTAGTTTTGCCGGAACCCTAGCAGGAAGTAACATAAAAGGAGCAAAGTTAAAATTGGTGGTAGAAAACTGCCAGCTTGCAGGATGATTATTTACCCGGCTGACTGGCCATCTACTTTCTTCGTCCAGCAACCAATCACGGCACTGCTGAGCCTGAACCTGGGACAGTTGCTGGCTATTGTGCAGTCTATCAATTCGCCTTAATATCTGCGGGTTGTTTTGTCCTTGTGTTAACCAGCTTTCCATTTCTGCTTGCGCTTGAGCCAGATCGCTCCATATGCCGAGATGACGTATTGTCTGTGGTTTATGCAGTGATAAGCGTGCGCAAAGGGTAGATAAATCCAGCGAAGAGGTACGTATGATATTCAACACTTGAACGATAAGTCGTTGTAACGCCTGCGGCGTAGCGGCTGATAAGGGTGCCAAACAGATCCCTTGTTGCTTGATTGAAGGCGAACAGCGCTCTTCTTGCCGCGGTTCACGCAAGATAAGATGCGCATTGGTTCCCCCCATGCCAAAACTACTGACACCAGCGTAGCGTAGCGCATCACTTTTCCACTGGCGACTGGTGGCACTGGTTGTGAACGGTGTTTTATCCATTTCTAGCAATGGATTAGCACGCTGATAGCCTACATTAGCAGGCAATACTTGATGATAGAGTGCCAAAGCAGCCCGGATCAACCCTAAGATACCAGCCGCTGGACCGGCATGACCGAGCTGACTTTTTACTGACGCAATATGGCAGAAATTTGTTTTGCCGGTTGTTGATGAGAATGCTCGGCTAAGCGCGGCCATTTCGATCGGATCACCTAGCGGTGTTGCTGTACCGTGAGCTTCAACATAACCAATTCGATCGGCGGTTATTCCGGCACGTGTTAATGCCGAACTAATCACTTTCGCCTGCCCGGCAACAGAAGGCGCGGTATATCCCGCCTTATCGCGACCATCATTATTAATTGCACTAGCAGTGATAACGGCATAAATGCGATCATAGTCGCGCCGAGCTGCCGCTAATGGTTTAAGGATCACAACGCCACACCCATTGGTCGCCAGCGTGCCATCCGCATTGTCGCTGAACGGATTAGTACTACCTTGTCTAGAGAAGATATGGCCCGGCGCCCATTTATACCCCTGTACAGCATCTGGATCAATATTTACCCCAGCCACTACCATCATTTCAGCATCACCCATGTTTAATGCATTGCATGCCTGATGCACTGCCACCAGAGAGCTTGAACAACCAGTTTGCACCGTTAGCGCCGGGCCACCTAAGCCAAGGTAATAAGCCACTTTCGTTGCCACAAAATCCTTCTGATAAGATAAACCTAAGAAAAAAGGATCGCTATTACGACTTTCAGTGCAATCTCTCCGCTCTAACCAGCGCTGGTAAAATGCATCGCCTATACTAGCCATTATACCAACCGACGCCAGATCTTGCCTGCTACTATAGCCGGCATTTTCTAACGCCTGTACTACGCTCATCAACAAATGGCGCTGTTGTGGATCCATACGTTTTGCTTCTTGGGGCGAAATACCGAACCAATTTTGATCAAAGTCGAAAATGCCTGATAGCGATGAACGTACTGCCACTTTACGCTCTTCATTATCGCTGCGAATAGTAAGCAATGATCTATCTCGCTCTACCAACTCGCGAGAATCCATGACAGCACGCCAAAATGTTGCCAGATCAGCACATTGACTGACATTGATTGCCATTCCAATCACCGCAATGGCGTTTTCGTCTGCCGAAGTTTCAGTCAACCTAGTTGGTTTAGTTGCTATCGATGTGATAGAAGGCGGCGTCATCGTTTCACCCGCTAAAAAATAGCTCAATTGGTCAATACTCGCATGCTCAAACAGATCGTTAAGTTTGAGAGTAGTTGCGCCAGCCTGAATCAACGCTACATGGATTTTTATCAGTCGTAACGATGTTAATCCCAGGGCAAAAAACTTAGTCTGCTCACAACTAGGTTTTCTACCCAACTCTTTCTCAATTAGCTGGCTTAATAAATAGCGCCAGTCTGCCACCGATCGCTGATTTGTTGCTTGCCGTCTGATAGTGGTCTGTACACTGAGATTATCATCTGGTAGCGGGTGCCATAACAACCTGGCTAGACCCGCCCGGTCGATTTTGCCACTCGGTGTCGTACTAAGTGCATCTACCACGCGAAATTCCATTTTTAAAGCGCCGGCTGGCAACCACTGCTGTAATCGTTGATATAACTCGGTCGTTGATACTTGAATCTGTGGCGATTTAAGGCGCAAATAGGCCAGCAACTGCCCTTGCTGCGCCATCACTGCCACTGAATGGAAATAGCCGCTTTCTAGCTACAGTGTTTCTAACTGACCACATTCCACCCGGTAACCATTAATTTTGACTTGATGATCGCGCCGCTCCAGATAATTGAGTCGCCCCTGGCTATCATAATGGCCTATATCTCCGGTCAAATAAGCTAACTGATGCTGTCCGTTGCACGAGAGTAGGCAGAATTTCTGCTGATTAGCGCTGGGATTATTTTGATAACAGGGCCATACGTGCATCCCGGTAATCGCAATCTGACCGATTTGTTGTTGATCATCCAACAATTGATTGCTTTCATCAACGATATACACCCCGCAATTATCTGCCGGATAGCCGACCGGAACTGCTGTTGGCCAGTTATCTGGCTCACCCTGCAAGGTATAACTGGTGACGACGTGAGTTTCTGAAGTACCATACATATTAATAAGTCGGGAACCGGGGGATTGGCGAAACAGATTTTTAATCGCCTCAGTACAAAAAAGCATCTCTCCCGCACTGATTATTTCGCAAAGGCAATCTGGCTCAATTTTCAATGCCTGGGCAGTCTCGGCTAATGATTGCAATACGATATAGGGAATATACAAGCGCTCAACGCGCTCAGTTTGTATAAATCGCAGTAAAGCCTGATGATCACGCCGAAAAGCGGGTGGGACTAACAATAGTGTCCCGCCAGTACACAAAGTGGTGCAGATCTCCTGATGAGAAATATCAAAGGAGAGAGAAGTAAATTGTAAGGTACGTGCTGGTTTGTCTAGCCCGATACGATTTTGCCACTGAACAATATTCAGCATCAGACTATGGCGTGCTGCCAGTTCTTTGGGCAAACCAGTGGAGCCAGAAGTATATACCTTATACATTAAGGTATCTGCATTAACCGCTCTATCAGGCGATAACGGTGACTGATTGTTAACTTGCAGATAACCATCAATCGGAATTAACGGCAATTCAGCTTTAGTTGTTAATAACGGCGAAGCGGCATGGGCTTGATCCACCATTACTGCATCGATTCCTGCCGTAGTTAAAATATGGGTAATCAGTTTATCTGGGTAGTTAACATCCAGCCCAACAAAACAGATACCGCGACTGGCCATAGCTAAAATGGCAATAATCGCGTGCCGGTCTGCATGAGCATGGATCGCCACTACGCTGCCATAGGGCAATTTCCACTGTTGACTGAGAAATATTTCCATGCGCGCTACCTGTTCCATTAAATCGGAATAGGTCAACGTCACACCATTATTATCAACCAGTGCTACGGTATCGGGAGTTAAATTTCGCTGGTGATCAAGCCAGGCTCGAAGCGTATCAAAGGAGAGCGCCTGTTGCTGTCCCTGATTAACAATAACAGAGGCAGCG
Source organism: Arsenophonus apicola (assembly GCF_020268605.1). NCBI lineage: Bacteria > Pseudomonadati > Pseudomonadota > Gammaproteobacteria > Enterobacterales > Morganellaceae > Arsenophonus > Arsenophonus apicola. The sequence goes on along the minus strand of NZ_CP084222.1, from coordinate 87,269 downwards.
GATGAAGGGGGAAAGCCGAATTGTGTTGAAAGTGTGCTCATAACAGCTGACTCGCAGGTTAAATTTTGTAACAGACGGATCCACTTGCTGGCAAAAAAATGGGCTTCCTCACGATTGAATAATGCTGTCTGATACTCCAGAATCACTTCTGTTGCCATCCCCTGCGGTGTCACACAGACCAAAAATGGAAATTTGGCACTGCCGATGTCAGGTACACTGCCTTTTATCTTCAGGCCTGGCAATTCGAGGCAAGAAAAATCAGTGTTCTCCATAACAAATACCAGGTCGAATAGGGTTTGTCCCTCCGCCTGCATAGTGGAAGCCAGTTTAGTTATGTCTGCATAATTAACCGTGTGATGAGAAAAAATATTTTTCAACTCTTGTCCGGAACGATCCAAGAAACTAGCCAATGTGTCATCCGGTAATATCTGTTCATGCCATACCAGCGTATTGACTAACATACCAATAATGTTTTCACTATTTGGCAAAAAACGACCAGCATCAGGGAAACCAATAGTGACAGCACTCTGTTTTCGCCACTGTCCCCAACTCCATCCCAACACACTGAGCAGCAAGCCAGCTACCGTCATCCCTTGTTTTTTTGCCAGCACTTTAATGGCCTGAGTTGTCTGCTGATCGATCATTAGTTGCTGACGCTCACCCGCCATATCTGCAGCGGAAATTAAACCATAGCGCCGCCGTATCGCCAGTATTTCTGGCAGTCTTTCCCGCCAAAAATTTAGACTCTGCTTATAACTATCTTGCTGATAATAAAGCTTTAATGCGGCAGAATGATGTAATAGTGAGTAGTTTAATGGAAGCAAGCCAGGTTGTTGGTCGTGCTGTAAGGCCGTATAACACTGGCTCAGTTCACGGAGTAAAATATTCATCGACTCACCATCAATCAATGCATGATGCATATTCAGCAACAGCACTTGCCGATCGTTATCTGTGGTGAGTAAACAAGCACGCAGAGCAACCTCTTGACCTAACTGAAAAGGTTGTCTGAACCACGCTTTAGCCCAGTTAGACCAGCATTCATCGCTCACTTGTTGATGCACAAGGGTGAAATCACTGTACGGAACAATCCGTTGCATTAGCTGTTGCGTATTTATGTCAAATTCAAGCAGGGTACGGAAAGCGCCATGGCGTTCTACCAGTATTTGTAGCGCCTGCTCAAGGCATTTCTCGTCCATCTGGCCCTGAAATTCAAACTGAAAAGGCGTTGCATAAGCATATAGACTGGGATCACGCTGCTGTAAAAACCACATACGCAATTGTTCGCTAGAGGCCTCATGACTAATATCGTTATCAAGCATAATAGTTGCTTGTTTAACTACAGGCTGCAGCCTGGTTAATACCGCACTGACCGGCGTGGTATAGAGTAATTCAGCGGCAGTGACTAGCGCCTGACCTGTTGGAACTTGCCAGGCCGATAACATTCTTATAGCTGTCAGCGAATCACCACCGTTATCCATTAAAGAAAGTTGCAAGTTGAAATTATCGTGGCGCAATAGACTACGCAGTGCCGCCTCAGCGTCATGCTCACTAACCGGTTGTATCTTTTTTGACAGATTTTGCACAGTTAAGGATTGAAATAAGGCCTGGCGATCAATCTTGCCATTTTGTGTCAAGGGCAGAGCAGGTAATCTATGTACTTCATGGGGAAGCATCCAACCGGGAACGCGTGATTTAAGAAAATCTATCAGTTGATCAGCACTTCCACTGACAAACGCCACTAACTCAATGGAAACCTCATTTTCACGCGTCAACACGACTGCCGCCTCAACGTCCGGTGCCGAGAGAATATGCTGTTCCAGCTCATTAAGATCAACGCGAAAGCCGCGAACTTTGACCTGACTATCAATGCGTGCCAACCACTCCAGTTGACCCTGATTGTTCCAGCGTACCTTGTCACCGGTGCGATAACAACAAACGGGTGTGGAAGTAAAATGGCAGTCGACAAACTTCTGACAAGTGGTTTGCTCATCTGCGTAATAGCCCAAAGCCAAGCCTGGCCCAGAAAGATAAAGCTCACCACTTTCGTCCTCGCTAACCAGTTCCCCTTCCGGTGTCAAAACCCAACACTGCGTTTGTCCGATCCCTTGCCCGATCGGCAGTCGGTCACCAATGAAATTCTGCGGAACTGGCCAAGCAGTAGCAAAAGTACTGCATTCTGTAGGTCCATAAACCTGGATCAGTTGGGGTGGATTTGGCATAAACCGACGATAAAACTGGCGAACAGCTTTCGGTCTCAGCGCCTCTCCTCCCACTAATAAGTAACTTATCGAAGCGAGCAAAGGGGCTGAGCCCGATATCAATGAGTGGAATAATGCCGTGGTGATAAATAGCACATTCACCGTAGCAGCAGGCTTGAGGTCATTATCGTTTCCCCGATAACAAAGCATATCTGGCGTGAGCATGACTGTATATGCCCCATTGGTTAACGCTGCCCAAAAATCAAAACTGAAAGCATCAAAAGCGGGCGTCGAAACTGAGCCTACCCCCTGACCCGGTAGGATAGTGACATAATCTGGCTGCCAGGCCATATGAATGATCCCTTGGTGACTAACAGCCACTGCTTTCGGCTTTCCAGTGGTACCAGAGGTATAAAACAGGCAGGCACAAGCCTGTGGTGTTGAATGGTACCCTTGAAATTTACTTATAGGACTAGCTTCAGGCAACTGACTATAATGAACACAGCGGGTGGTTTGCGGTACAGCACAATTTACAACAGATGCCGTCAGAACCAGCGCCGGCGCTACATCCTCTAATAGTTGTTCTAAGCGAGCTTGAGGTGCATTGGGTTCAACGCAGAGATAACTTGCCCCCAGCTTTATTACAGCCATTATGGCTATCGCCATATCGGCACCTTTTTCCAAATGCAGGACAATAATATCGCCAGGTTTTTCAACCAAAACAGCCAGTTTGGCGGCCAACGTAGCGCTTTTCTCATCCAGTTCACGATAGCTCAAACACTGCTGTGCATCGACCCAAGCATTGGCTTCAGGTGTTGCTTGCCGCCAATGGTGAAAAGCAGCCAGTAAATTCTGCGGTTTTTCGATGTTCATAGGCAGACATCCTCAACCATCTCTTGACAATGTTCGGCCATTATATCTTCCACCATCGCCGCCACTTTTTGTACGTGGGGTGGATCCATTAACGACCAGTGATTACCTGAAGTGGGCAATGCAACTAACTGAGGAATAACCTGACGCCAGGATGCGGCAGCACGTTCAATATCAAAGGTGTACTCTTTGTCACGTACCTGAATCAACCAGGCACGGCCAGAAAAATGAGGAACCTCAGTTATACCGGTAAGTAACAGACGGTGGTGATTGTATAAGCGGTGATAACGATCAATATCCTCTTCACGAATATCTGGAAATATGCCATCAAAACGACATAGTTTCTGTTTAAACTCATCCAATCGCATTTGGGGGATGCAGCGCACCATCTCGGGATAAGGGTAGCCGGTATCGAACATAATAATTTTGCTATGGTGAAAGCCTCGTTGCTGAAGCTTACGCGCCATTAATAGCGCCATCAGCCCCCCTAATGACCAACCGCATAGTATATGCGGTTGACTGATTAGATGTTCAATTTGACTGAGGTAATGGTCTGCCATCGCATCAAAACTGGGTAAAAATGACTCTCCCTCTTTTAAACCTTGCGCCTGAATACCATGTATACCCAGATCACGATTAAGTGCATTAGCCAGCTTAAGATAACAATAAGCAGTACCGCCACCTGGATGGATACAGATAAGGTGGCGCTTGCCGTCACGAAAGGTCATTAAATTTTCTGCGCGCATATTTTGTGGCTGACTACCTCTAGCGCGTGTCCGTAGTAAAACCGCTAGTTGCTCAATAGTTGGATAACGAATTAATTCAGTTAGAGAAAGCAGTTGGCCAATCTCTTTTTCAACCAGATTTACCAGCCTTAATGCATCCAGCGATGCACCACCAAGTTCAAAAAAATGGCTATGGATATCAATTGTCACATTCAGAAAAAGCTGCGAAAAAAGCGTATACAGTTTCATCTCAATATCATTGCGAGGTGCAATAAATTTGTCGTTGCGCGGCCTTTCAATTACCCGCATCGCCTCTAAGGCACGCAAATCAAATTTACCGTTCACCGTCAGTGGCATTTTTTCAATTTGCTGCAGATAACGCGGAACCATATATTCCGGCAATTTGTTAGCTAGCTCTTTACGCACTTGGTTGCTATCCAACGGAGCATTACTGATATAAAAGCCATGTAGTTGCCGATGGCCAGCTTCTCCCGGCGCAATCACCACACCGAGAATAACACCAGGTACGTCTTCCAGTACCAGACGCACCTCTTTTAATTCAACACGGTAGCCCCTGATTTTGACCTGATCATCGCGTCGTCCAACAAAAATCAATCCCTCTTCGCTCCAGTAACCGTAATCGCCGCTGCGATAAGCGCTAACTTTTTCTTCCTTAGTGCCCGGTAGGGTTATTTCAACAAATGCATTTTTATCTAAATCTGGCCGCTGATGGTAACCAAGCGCTAATCCTTGCCCAACAAAATAGAGTTCACCAATCGCACCATAAGGAACATGTTGCTGTTGCGAGTCAAGAATATAGACCTGCATATTATTGGAAACCCAGCCAAGCGGAACAGGGCCGTTGATTTCGCCATATGCAGCATAAGCAAAACTGTAAACACAAGTTTCCGCTGGACCATAGATATTAAACAAATTTTTGACCCCGGCCTGCTGGGCAGCACGCACCGCTGTAGGGTTAACAACATCACCACCGAAAATCAACGTATCAACGGTTGATAAAAGCGCGGCCTTACCAGATTGCATGTAGCTATCAAATAGTCCCGTCGTTAAGAAAATATTGTCTGGTTGATAATTAACAATCAGCTGCTGCATTCTTTGTGGATCAGTAATGGCTTTTCGTTCTGGAGTGATAACCGTCGCACCATGGATCCAAGCTGACCATAACTGCAGCGTTGCACAATCAAAAGTTTCATTAGCGGAATAGAGAACACGCTGCGAAACTGGCAGATGTAGCGGCTGATATAAGGTACTCATTACTGACCGGTGGGATAATGCCACGCCTTTGGGCGTGCCTGTGGTACCTGAGGTAAAAATTAAGTGACTTAGATCTTCGACCGAACCTTTGGGTCTCTGGTTCAAGGGAGATATGGCGTCAAGCAGCGACGCCTGCGCTTCTTCTAGCAAGAGGGAAATTTCCAATTGTGGTAATGCCAGAGCAAACATTTGTGGTTGATCAACTAACAATAAATCGGGCTGTACTACGCCCTTCATCACCGCTTTACGCTCCTCCGGCGCACTATGATCAATACAGTAATAAATCATGCCTGCATACTGCACCGCCAGAATAGCAATCACCAACTGCGCCAGAGGTTCAATATGCAACATCACAATCATTTGACGCGGATCATTAAACATGGTGTTTAAATGGGTCGCGATATGGGTAGCAAGATGATGGAGCTGGCCATAACTCCACTCTTGACCGGTTACATCATCGATAAGCGCAGTATGATCCGGCTGTTCTAACACATGAGTATAAAATTGTTGTGCCAACGTATGGGCAGGCCAGGCTACGGCAGTAACATTACGTTGATGTATATTGGCTATCATGCTCGGCGTAAGCAGTTGCAAATCGCTGATACGCTGGTCAGAATTTACCAACACCGTATTTAACGCTGATTGATATTGCGCCATAAAAGCATTAAATAGCCCATCCCGATTAATACTTGGCGCAATATTTAAACGTAAATGAATTTCACCATTTTCTGCCTGACAATACATTAGTTGTAGGTCATTACTGCTTTCGATAAATTCATAATTTTCACAAACAGTGACGCCATCACTGAAACGATAGCTATGGTTTAATGCTATCGTTTCAGCAAACATCAGATTTAACCGCTCTAGTGAATAATCTTTTTTCTGTTTACGCAACGCCCCAATAATATTTGCCAAAGGGATGTGCTTTACCTCTTTCCAGCGTTTACGTTGCAAACTAATTTGTTCAAAAAGATTAGACCAGCTCAAATCTGCGGTAAAATGGTGATTTAAAATGACCGTGTTGACCCAACATCCGCCTTCTTCCCGGTGAGAGAGTGGGCGCATACTCACTGGCGAGAGCATGACAATATCATTTTGGCTCGATAAACGATGAAGTAAACCAACAAATATTGCCTGCAAAATAATATGCCGAGTTACATTGTGCTGGTCGGCTAAAACCTGAATACCCTTCCCAATATACTCAGATAAAGATAACGTTTTACTTTTTACCTTTTCATTTTGTTTCGCATTGCGGGGTAGCATTAATTGACACTGTTGACCGATTAAATCTCGTGCACGCTGTTCCGCCAACACCAACTCTGATTGAGTTAAACTATTTTCTGGCTGCTGACTGGTGAAATAACCTGCTGGAGATGGCCATTTAGGTAATGGTTGAGATTCTACTAATAATTGATAAAAACGCTGGACATTACTCATAAGCTGACGAAATGAAGTGCCATCAATGATTAGATGATGAATAACAAGATTTAACACATGTTCCATCTGCTGATCGTTTTCACCCAGATAGCATAAGCACCATTTAAATAGTGGCGTCACGCCAGGCACCAATCGCTGCTGGTAAAGCGTATTAAGATTATCTTGTCCAGACTGCTGCGGTGAATGATGCTGTGAAAAATCATAATACTCACCTTGTGTCGACACCTCTACCTGGCGTTTGATTAATTCGTTTTGCCATAAAAACGTGCACTGAAAGCTTGGTTGCTTTAGTGCGTGGGACACAGCCAACATAAACATTTCACGATTAAGTTTACCGGTTAATTTTATTGAAAAAAAGGGTATTGGAAATTTCAGCGTTATCAGATGATTTATCGGACAAATAAAACGCATTTTCCCACTTAGTCGCAACCCATTGTGTCATGGTCTTTATTTTCCTTATATTTTGTGAGAAAGGGTAACTCCGCTGCATTGCTAGATTTTTGTTGATAGTAGACAGCCGGTGGTTATTACATTTGCTTAACCGCAAAAACACTTATCAATCTAATGCATGCTCAATCAAATAAAGTGCATTGCGTCATAGGTTCTGTAATGGTTAGCCCAAATTATCCAGTTTGTTTAAACGGTCGCTTTAGAGTTCACACTCTATTTTGGCTAACAAATGTTCCATTAGACTGTTATTTCAGCAATTACCACATCAACTTACATTTTGTGTTATCCGCTTACACCAGAACATTTTTTTATACTTACTGCTGATATAGTGGCGCTCTCACCTACTGATCGACCGCGTAAGATCTAAACAATCCATAGCATGTTCACTGTCAACATCATGCTGAATGAGCGCGGCATCACCCAGCACACGGCTAATTAATCTAGAAAAGTGACGCTACAACACCAAACTAAGCCATCGTTTGGTGACCACGAACTACCTCTCGAGACGATTTGGTATTTCAATATTTATTTGTATTTGCTCAGTCAACCGGCGATATCAAGCACCTTCAAACCTCACTTATGCGGGGAAGTATTAAATGTGGACGGCTTTTTTAGGTTGTAGCGTTACAACCTCTGAGAATTGAGAATTTTCACTTTCACTACCAATTTGAAACACGATTAGTAACCCAGAACAAAATGGCAGTTATCGTTAGTATTTTTAAAAATTCATATACATATCATTAACCTAGCGCAAATAACGGTTTTAATACGTTATCTTCTTTATTTGTTTATTTTTGTGCATAGTTTCACATTTCCCAATGTATTTGGCGTTTTATAAACATCCAAAACTGGTCACCAGGTTAAATTGTTAATGGAATAACTATTTTGAATTGTTATTAGTTAATGCATGGTTATTGCGTTATTGCATTTAGATAATGAATTGTTATTCGCTTAGTTTTATTGATTTTCCTAAAAATAAAATCGTGGTTAATCTCAGCAATAATTTGATTGAAAATAGTGGTTTGTTTAGTGAATATTTAAGTTTTGCTAGTCTAGAAACAGTTGACATCCTCCACGCCCTAAAGGACGTGGAGGATGTCAACTTATTATCAATTATTTATGTTTTATGCTAACAATTACAGGTTGGGTTTGTATACGTTGCAAATACTTATCTAAAATAGCTTGTGCTTCTAAATCAGTAGCATAGTTTTCTCCTGATTTTGTGACGTCTTGAAATTCTGTGAAATCTTCAAATCCTGGGAAGTTGCTCATTTTGGGGTTAAGTGCTGTATCAAATAGCCATAGTTTATTATCATTGTCTCGTGCTAGCGTAATCACGTGGGAATTATCAATAAAAAACATTTGACTTTCCCCAGGCGGCATACTATCTATTTTAGCGCGAATAGCGTTAATATCGAAAAGATGTTCTCGCGCTATATCCCCTAATTCAGCAGCTAAATATCCATGCGTAACCCTAGGTTTATCAGGAATGCTTTTCAAATAAATATCTACGTTAACCTCTGTACCATTGTTTACTAATCTATTTATTAAGTCTGATGCTAGCATGCCACTCTCTCTTCCATGCTTGGCATTATTTATAACCTCATGGAAAAAGGTATTTGCTAACTCTCTCCCTCCGCCATTTAAATAGGTGAAAATCCCTGCTGATGTAAGCCCACAGGGTCCTTTTGCATTTAATTCCTTAGCTGGTCTCAGGATTGAGGTTAGAATCCAATCAAGATCGTCACGAGATAAAGATTGCTCAAGAGGTGACGGTTTATTCGCATAAAAAGCGGATCCTGTCGTAGATATAGTACTAGATAGCGCTTTTTGTTCTATAAAAACTTTTTTTCCCTGACTTTCAGAGAGTGGTTGAGCAACTAAAAATTGCTTTTGTACTTCAACCGGCGCCAATTGCAGATTATTTTCAGTATCGCGATAATATTTTTCACCAAAAAGGGCACCTCTTTTCGGATCTATCTGCATCCAGATGTCATTACCCTGTTGTTGGCCAATTTTAGTTATTTTTATATTGGTTTTAAAAACAGGATGGAAAGCCGTTTCAGCTGCTGAAAAAAATTGTGATGCATGATTTTCTAAATTCGCTACTAGCTTATTAACAAATAGAGAAATATCCTGATTGATTATAAATGGTTCTTTGCTAAGAATGTCTAATAATGGAAATGTGACATTGGTAAGATTGAGGCTAGGTTTGTCAAGAGAACGGATTAATTGTAGCGCCAGTTTGTTTTTTAATTCGCTATATTGATTATCAATGCTGTCAATAGTGGTTAACAGACTAATTTTATTATCAAAATGATTAAGTGCCGTGTTTAGGTTATTTTCAGTCCATTTAGGCAGGGCAAGCGTAAAGGAGGTATTGTTTAGTTTAGCACCGGTAAAATTAGCACCCAAAATCCATAATTCTTTCAGTGTCGCGTCACTTAAATCAGCCCCTGACAAGTTCGTATTTATCAGTGTAGCTTCCGTTAAATCAGCCTCCAACATCGAAGCCCCTGACATATTCGCATTAGTCAAGTTAGCTTTTTTCAGTTTAGCTTTAGTTAAATTAGCATTTCTTAATTCAGAGCCAGTTAAGTTGTTTTTAGTGAGTATCGCTGCTGTCATATCCGCAGCAGTCAAATTAGCGCCAGTTAGATTCGCTTGCGTCAGATCAGCATAAATCAGTAATGCATTATTTAAATTAGCGCTATATAAATCAGCGTTATTTAATTTAGTGAAAATCATCCGCGCATCTGCCAGCTTGCTATTCATGAGTTTAGCTTCTGTCAAATCAACACCGTCTAGGATCGCTTTTGTCAGATCAGCAGACCCTAAATCAACCTTCCTCAGAATAGCCTCATTCAATTTAGCGTCACGTAGGTTAGCGCTCATCATTGACGCTTTGGTTAAATTTGAATGCATGAGACTGCTTTGTGACAAATTAGCAACATCCAATTTAGCTTTTTTCAGCTTAATTTGATATAGCTTACTATTACGTAAATTAATGCCAGTTAGGTCAGCGGATGAGAGGTCTATTTTTACATTAAACATATTAAAATAATTGCTAAAGTTTATATTACTCAAATCCGCATTGGTTAAATTGATAACAGTGTTAGCTTCCCGATTACCAATTAATTCTTTTAGCTTATAGAGTCGCTCAGCATTTGTTGCCGATCCGGTTACCCGCTTCGTTTCGGCAGTCCATCTTTGAGCCGCTTTGTTCGCTCCTTTCCCCCCCATTCCTTGGGTTTTTAGTTGATACAACCGCTCACGGATTGATACCGGTGCTAATTCCAGCTCCCCCGTTGAATTAAGCCGATATTTTCGACCAAAAAGGGTATTGTTTTCCAAATTGACTTGTACCCAAATGTCTTTACCTTGCTGCTGGCCGATATTTACGATCTGAACTTCTTTTCCCAATTCAGGATGATAAGCGGTCTCCATCTTAAACGATTTAACTGACTCAGCAGCCAAATCTTGTGTCTTTTTTTCCAACGCCTTGATTAATGGGTTTAATCCTTTAATTTCATGTTGTAGTTGCCGCGCCGCATTTTTTAACGCATTAACTCCTCTTATGCCGCCCGAGGTGAGTAATTCAAAACCCGGATCCGCACTACGTAAAAAAGTGATCCCTAAGTTAATATAAGTTTTAGCCGGCAAACGATTAGCTATATGAGGAATACCAAACTTAACAAACTGTTTTCCACCTTCACGTAATGCTTGTCTGATTGTAGCCTGTGCTAATCCGGTTCGTAGCCCTTTTATTGCCGCTTCTCCCATTGCGATGCTAAACCGGCTACCAACTTGAGCACCTTTGCCGATAAATGGTAAAAAACTTAAGAGATCAAGTGAGCCCGCCAGAACCGCCTTCCCTTTGTTCCCCTTTTGTGCCTCAGTGATCATGGTATAGAAGGGAATAAGACTTAAGAAAAAAGCCTCGACTTTTTGCCGGGTGGTTTCCTGATAACCTTCCTCTTGCAGTTGTGCAGCTAATTTTTCACCATGCCGCTTAGCCAACTTTTCAAACAGAATATCGGCTTTATCATTTGCTGTTTTTAAAGGCATGATAGGATGGGTTTTTAATTTATAATCATCATTATAGGCTCGACCATCATGACCAAATAGGCCAAGAATTGACTGTTTATCTTCATCCACACGATATAATCTATAACGCCCTCCATCCTGCTCCAGGGTTAATGCGTACATACGTTGTTCGCCATTAAACTTACACTGTAGCAAATCAATTGATTCAGGCACCCGGGTTATTAATCCACCCGCAGCCATTCCTCGCCTTGCTCCTCGCATAGGGATGCTTCGATAACTACCAATAGCATTAAATTCGGCCTTCACCAGTTTAATGTCAGCCCGTTCAATAAAGACTTGCTCATCTTGTTTGATTGAATTAAAAGCCAGGGGTAGCATAATCCTGTCTGTCTGTTCGGTAAATTTAGCAATTTGTTGGTTCTGCTCGGCAAAAACTTCATCTATGTTAGGTAATAAAAACGTTTCTCCCTGTTCATTTTCAATAGTAACCTCTCTATTTTGATCCAAATAGACATTTAACCAACTGCTAGGGATATTATGCGCTGTTAATTTTTGACTAGCTAGTTCGGGCCGGGACTTCCAATTTTGTGATAAGTTAATCAATTTAATGAAGGGATTGTTTTGTTCAGATTGGATTAAATAATCAAAATAATTGGCATAAACGTCGGTCATTTCCAACGTTGGGGTGGTGGTCTGTTCGCTATTTAATCGCTCATGGATTAGAGCCGGTATTTTAAAGTATCGATTATATTCAGCTGGCAAAATCTTCTCCTGCAAAAGTGCGGCCAGCAGCATACCGTTATTGTTAATCTCTTCCAGACTCATGCCCTTAATGTCAGCACCACTCTCCTGTAATAGTGTCAGCCCAGCATGCAAATAGCCCCATTCTGGTTGATTTATCATCACCCCGGATAGTTTTTCCCCATCCTTATGCTTCTCAACCTGTGGCATAAAAGTTGGCATGATACGGTTAACGACGTGCTGTTGAAAATAAGCGCAGGTTTCAGGCGACAATTTGCCAGACTCACTCTGACTATTGAGTTGATTGAATAACCGACCTTGCAAACTGGAATGGTGGAATAGTGAATCCCCCTGTGATTTTATGTCACTGACTTGTTCTAGTATCCATGCCTCACATGACATACCTAATACTGCATATTGTAACCAATTAGCAATAACCGCTTGCTGGCGGGCAGAAGAAATTTTTTCCCCTGGATTAGCACCATATTCACCTAATGGTTTTAATAGTAACCTAACGAGCTTGGCTATCTTCTCTTCATCATCTTTAAAGCGGGTCAAATAATCAGTGACATGATTTACCAACTCACGGACTAAAATAATGTCGCAAGGTTGACTAGTGATATAGCCTTCTTCGGTTAACAGGCCACATAAGAGTCTAACCTGTTCATCGTTAACATCATGATAAAAATCGTCTGGCGATAATGCTATGACAGTTGGTAATTTATGATGCAATTGATTGATAAGCGCAACACTTGCATGTTTGTATTTGGTGACAGCGTTATGTGCCAATGAAGTTGATGACATTTCTCCATCTTGCGGTATTATGCTGTCTGAATTTATTAAATTATCTGTTGCCTTTTCTTCATTAGCTACATTTTCAGCCGCTCTTTTGTTACGTTGTGAAAAATCTGCAGTAGATGCTAACCAGGCAGATGATGGGACGTTTGAGTTTATTAAAAATGTCATGCTATATTCCATTTTTTGAATTTAATTAAAACAAAATGTTAAAAATTATAATTAAATGTTTAGTTTTTGTCTGCGTGCAATTATTACATAAATGAATAAACAATTTTGCTTTTGTTGCATTAACGTCAGCCGATCAATTAAAGTCGAGCTGTTTTTTTAGGCAACTAACAAATAAAATAGGATAACCTGTGGCAAGTCATCCCTTTCGAATGTTGAAACTAACCCATTTTTAATATAAGTATCAGTTTGATACTGCAAACAAGGTTTGCGCCCGCCCCAGTGACTTAAAAAACAGCATAGAGTGTATACGTCGCTTGTTATTTCGATGGTTCTGTTCTGCCCGCTTGTATAAATACTTACTTTGCCTAACAGTAATATTTTGGTCTTTAGATTTATCTGTGTTGAGAGTAGCTAATGCTGCGGTATTAGCACCACTTTTATCAATGGTCACTACCTCGGATTGGCCGTGATGACGAATGACCTTGTGAAAAAAAACACCGCAGCAGCACTATCCCACTTAACCGTCAGCAGAAAATCGATAGTCATCCGTGACGTAGCAACAGCCCGATCCAAATATCTCCACTGGCCTTTGATGTTGATATAAGCTTCATTGACGCACCACCATCGGTCTAAGGGAGCTTTATACTGACGAAATGCTTTATTTACTATCGGTGTTAATCTGATAACCAGCAATATAGGCGAATAGTCAACGATAATACCGCACTCAGCCATTATTTCTTCGCGATTATGTAGGTTCAGTGAATAGGTGAGATATCAGCGACCATACTACTTAGCAATAATATTGATGGACTAATTCAGGCATTTAAAAGTATTTCAGATCAGAGACATAGGTAAAAAAAAAAACAGCATTTTACTTGATAACACTCAACGCAACAGAACCGTTGATATCCGTTGAATTAAAAATAGATATATTAATAAGAGATTAGTAGAATTAGATTGACTCATTTGGTGGAAGACCACAGGAGTCGAACCTGCCAAGGACCGCTGGCGGCCCCATCTGGATTTGAAGTCCAGCCACCCCACCGGGGACGATGATCTTCCATGGAAAAATTGGTAACCATTATAATCCTATTTGCAGAAATTCTAAACCTATGTATTTAAACAATCTCGCAAAAAATTAGATAAAATATCTAGCCTAATATTGAACTCAGCCGTATGTGGCCATATCTTAATCACATCTCTTATATATTTAATTGTACCTAGCAAATAGGATAATTAATCACAGGATGTTTTTATTATGACAAATCCTTTACTAACAAAATCGGTGTTACCCCATTTTTCCACCATCACACCGCAAGATGTGATCCCAGCGGTAAACACTGTATTAGATGGCTATCGACAGACAATTGAGACCATACTTAAAGAAAATAGCACCTTTAGCTGGAACAATTTATGCCAACCATTAGAAGAAGCTAACAACCGACTATCCCGCGCTTGGTCACCCGTTAGTCACCTCCATGCAGTAAAAAATAGTGATGAGTTACGACAAGTTTATGATAACTGTTTACCTATGCTATCAGAATTTAGTACCTGGATGGGGCAACACACCGGCCTTTATCAAGCTTATAAGTCACTAAAAAATAGTGCTGAATTTGATAAACTCAATCAAGCACAACGTAAATCGATTGAAAATACGTTACGTGATTTTGAGTTATCCGGAATTGGTTTACCTGTAGAAAAAAAGAAGCGTTATGGCGAAATTGCTATTCGAATTGCCGAATTAAAAACTAAATTTAGCAATAATGTCCTAGATGCAACAATGGGTTGGACAAAACTGATTAAAAATAGCGACAAGCTTGCTGGTATACCAGAAAGTGCGCTGTTAGCAGCAAAAGCATTAGCTAACTCTAAAGGAGAAGAAGGCTGGTTATTCACGTTGGATATGCCAAGCTATCTGCCGATTATGACTTATGCTGATAATCGTGAGCTACGCCAAGAAATGCATCATGCCTATAACACCCGTGCTTCTGATCAGGGGCCAAATGCTGGCAAATGGGATAATAGCGAGGTTATGGACGAAATTTTAGCCTTACGTTACGAATTAGCTCAATTACTTGGTTTTAATAACTTTGCTGAAAAATCGCTAGCCACTAAAATGGCCGAATCACCCAAACAGGTGCTAGATTTTCTTACCGATCTTGCCCAGCGAGCTTACCACCAAGGTGAAAAAGAGCTTGCTGAATTGTCCCAATTTGCTAAGGATCACTACGGGATTGAAAAACTTGAGCCCTGGGATCTGGGTTATTACAGTGAAAAGCAAAAACAGCATAAATTTTCAATTGATAATGAACAACTACGTGCCTATTTTCCAGAACAACGGGTTATAAACGGTCTGTTCGAGGTGATTAACAGAATTTATGGTTTGACAGCTAAAGAACGTCATGATGTGGAGATATGGCATCCCGATGTGCGTTTCTTCGAATTATATGATGAACGCGGTGATTTATGCGGTAGCTTCTATTTAGATCTCTATGCCCGAGAACATAAACGTGGCGGTGCCTGGATGAATG
Organism: Arsenophonus apicola; assembly: GCF_020268605.1. Classification (NCBI taxonomy): domain Bacteria; kingdom Pseudomonadati; phylum Pseudomonadota; class Gammaproteobacteria; order Enterobacterales; family Morganellaceae; genus Arsenophonus; species Arsenophonus apicola. The sequence goes on along the minus strand of NZ_CP084222.1, from coordinate 72,029 downwards.
ATTGTGCAGGCAAATTAAAACATGCCGATGGTAGCGAACAAAAACCGGTGGCTTACCTAACCTGTAATTTTAACAAACCCATTGGTGATAAACCGGCGCTGTTTACCCATGATGAAGTTATTACCCTATTCCATGAATTTGGCCATGGTTTACACCATATGTTAACCCAAATTGAAGTAGCGGATGTTGCTGGCATTAATGGTGTACCCTGGGATGCTATCGAACTGCCAAGTCAATTTATGGAAAATTGGTGTTGGGAACCGGAAGCACTTGCTTTTATTTCAGGTCATTATGAAACTGGTGAACCATTACCAAAATCAATGTTAGATAATATGTTAGCAGCCAAAAATTATCAGGCTGCAATGTTTATTCTTCGTCAATTAGAATTTGGCTTATTTGATTTTCGTTTACATACAGAATATTCGCCGCAAAAAAGCGGACAAATTTTATCAACCTTACAATCGGTTAAACAACAAGTTGCAGTAGTACCGTCTCCAGAATGGAGTCGTTTCCCGCATGCATTTAGCCATATTTTTGCTGGTGGTTATGCGGCCGGTTACTATAGTTATTTATGGGCCGACGTTTTAGCCGCCGATGCATTCTCACGATTCAGCGAAGAAGGTATTTTTAATCGCAGTACTGGATTAGCATTTCTTGATAATATTTTAAGTCGTGGTGGTTCAGAGGAACCCATGGTACTTTTTGAACGTTTCCGTGGACGAAAACCAAAGCTAGATGCAATGTTACAGAGTTATGGTATTAATGAATAAATGGCAATTGATATCCAATTAATTTGTGAACCCGGCGCTTCTCAAAGCGCCTTATCGTCTATTGCAGATAAATGGCAACTTAAACACTCACCGACTGCATTAATGGCATTAGTACTCACACCAGCGCATTTACAGCTAAAAAAATTAGACGAACCTAAATTAGGCGGCATTTATGTAGATTTTGTTTCAGGTGCAATGAGACACCGGCGTAAATTTGGTGGTGGACGAAATGAAGCTATCGCAAAAGCGGTTGGCATTAAAAAATCCTACTTACCCACTATTGTTGATGCGACTGCCGGACTTGGTAGAGATGCTTTTGTCCTTGCTGGCCTAGGCTGTCAAGTACGGCTGTATGAACGTCATGCGGTTGTTGCGGCACTGCTTGATGACGGATTAGAGCGGGGTTATGCTGATGCTGAAATAGGAAGCTGGTTAAGACAAAGAATGACATTGCTACATGCTTCAAGTATTAATGCATTAGCAACGCTATCACCCGCCCCAGATGTGGTTTATCTCGATCCTATGTATCCCCATCGACCCAAAAGTGCCTTAGTAAAAAAAGAAATGCGCGTTTTTCAATCTCTTGTTGGTAATGATGAAGATGCCGATAGCCTTTTAATGCCGGCAATGACGATAGCTAAACGCCGTGTGGTTGTTAAACGACCCAATTATGCATCCCCCCTCGCAGCAATCTCGCCACAAACGACGATCAAAACTAAAAATCATCGTTTTGATATTTATGCATGTTCAACTGATTCATCCTGTTAAATATTAACAAAAATAATTAACAACCTGGCATGTTAATAAATAGTGAAACTTACTATTTATTAACTATTTCATAAAAATATTCACCACACACAGCTTTAAAAACACATTTTTTTAAAAATAACATCAATATTATAAACATTAAAATAAACTTGCAATAACACAAAAATAAATGTAGCTTAACAAATGTTATTGTTTAAATGGATATTTGTTAATATAATTGGAGATAATTTGTGGATTATAAAATAAAACAACCGAACAAATTTGATTATTATTTCGACACCAACAATTCAAAACAAGAAATAACTATAGCAGAAAATATAAAGGTTATTCTTTATTATAAAAATCTCACCCTCAAAAAACAAAATAAAATAATCAAAGAACTTGAACAAACTGTAGATAATTTTAAAATATTAGCTAATTTAGAAAATATTAATCCAAGCGAACAGCCTCTTGAAATATATATTTTCGATAATAAAGAAGATTACCAATATTATGGTAAAGAAAAAGGTTTAGGCACTGAAGGCGGAATGTTCTATAAAGAAAACCTAAATAATCCTCCAACTATCTATATATATCAACAAGGCAACATTCTTAATCTCAAACATGAATTCACCCACTATTTAACTAATATTAATATACCTAATGCTGGTAGTTTGCCTAATGTATTAACAGAAGGTATCGCTGATTATATTGAGCATTTATCTGATAAAAAATTTAATTCTCAATCAAATAGCATTGATCTGACTGAATATGAAATAAAAACAAAAAATATAAATCAGCTTTTAGAATTAAAATATTCAGATAACTTTCATGATAATGACATGGTTTATAAAGCAGGGCATGCTATTATCATGTATTTAAATGATAAGAACCCTGAATTATTAAATAAAATTTTACACAATGAAAATCCAGAACAATATTTAAAACTGATTAAAAAAGAAAATAATAAATTTAAAGATTGGCTTACTGAAAATAATACTGATAATGCCATGCAAAAAATAAATGCCTTAGAAGTAACTAAAGGTAAATTTATTGCTAGCAAAAAAGAAATAATAGATGGCGAAATTAAAGATGTAAATTATTACACCGCTAATATAAAAAATTTAACAACTAAAGAATTGGTTGGAGAATTTGCTACTGTAGAATATATGGGTTTTGGTAATTACATTCGTTGCTCTTCAGCCGCAAAGAATATCCATATCGATATCAATTTAGACAGTGATTATCGCCATTTAAAATTAATTAAAAAAAATAACAATGAATTTAAATTAATATTTACCAATAAAGACGGTACTAAAAATTTTACTGAAAGTAGTGAATATCAATATCAACGCCAAATTGTAAAATCAAAATACGCTAAACAAAACTCTAATGAACCAATTACTGATGAAAAAATAGATGAAATAATCGCTGAATTAATACAAATTAATGCCAATACACTCACCAATACGGACTTAACCAATCGACCTTTAGATACCATTTTCAGCGTTAAAAAACTAGGTAATGGTATGGCTAGTGCATTATCTTTATATAATGAAGAGGAAAAAGTTAGCGAATTACTTTGTGAAAGCGGTGTATTTAAACAAATTGAAGGCCAAGAAAATAATGAAATGTTTATTTTTCATAATGGCCTACAACGATTTCATGTTAATTATGATAACAAAGCTTACCTAGCGATTGAAAATGAAGATGGACAATATAAAGCCGCATTTATCGATGGTAGAGCAGTTAATAACGATCCCTATTTTGATTTTTCGCATTTACACAAAAACGAATTACTAAGTCCAAATATTACTCATATTAATCAAGAAAAGCTTCCAGTTTTACAACTTAAAAATACTAAAATATACAATCATAAGGATTCTACATTTGCTCAATATTCAGCCTTTCAAAAAGAACATGGTCACACCATCAAGAAAGGTGAATTATTAGATAATAAAGGCAGTGCGAGTACAGAAGATGATGTACATAAAGCAGAACTCCATAAAGAAAATAAGGCATTTTATGATTTCAAAACTATCGGATTTTATATTAATGAAGAATTAAGAGACCAAAACAATAACCTTATTGATGGAAGTGATTTATTTATTCATGATCATGGTAAAAACATTCGCTATCAATTACCAAAGGAAATAACTTATCTTAAGCTAATAAAAAAAGATAACGCTTATAAATTAGCTGTATGTGACCAAGAGGGTACTGAATATACTGACATACCCGATGAATATAGACTTATCGATCCCATTTTTGCCCACCAATACGAAAAAAAAGATCATTCAAATAAGCATCTTAATATTGGATTAATAGATTTTAAACAATATACAGAAGGTACTCTGTTTAAACTTAAATATGATCCAAATGATTATCAAATTCCAAGAGATAAAAATAATGAAATAGTAAGAATTTCTGATAATGATAAATATTTCACTAAAGTAAAAATATTCCATAATGACACTGAAATTGGCATGTTATCGAATGATCATCATAATTTTCAAGGGGATATTTTCTTTTCTATTGATTATAACTATAGTTACAATGATTTTCTCGCTTCTTATTCTCCGCAAGTTGATACTATTGAAGAAACAATACTTTTCGAACAAGGTAGTGGTGATATTGGCGATACAAATCGGGGATACACTGACTATAAAAAAATTAATTTTGGGAAAAATAAAAATCTAGACTATGAAAGCACCACTGAAATTCTTTATAATGAACAACCTTCCAGTTATTACCCTTCCTATCAACTATTAGCCAACAATCAATCTAATGAAAATGTGTCTTATCATAGACAACATTCGAATATAGGCTATGCTGGTTATCAGGATGAGATTAATGAGTGTACGGACAATGATAATGGAATGATTAATTCTGAAGAGATTATGTATATATAGGAATAGATAATATAACCTAATAAAAATAACGTCGATTAATAATTTTAAATCCATTGGAAAATGCAAAGCATTTTCCAATATTTTAATTATTTAAATAATAGGTATTAGGATTGGATCTTATAAAAATAAAAATGGGAATAATATGATAGACAATTCAAAAACTAAAAATACCAACATATTAATTAATGAAATAAAAACATATAAAAAAGCGTTTTATAGTATTGGTATATTTACCGCTATCATCAATATAATGATGCTCGCCCCCTCTATTTATATGTTACAAGTTTATGATCGTGTCTTAGCGTCAAATAATAAAATGACGTTATTAATGTTGACACTTCTTGTTATTTGTATTTATTCATTTATTGGCATACTCGAATGGGTGCGTAATCTAATTGTTATACGTATTAGCACTGGTCTAGACTTATCAGTTAATCAATCGGTATTCAATGCAGCTTACGAGCAAAGCTTAAAATATAGTGATTCACAGGCCAGCCAAGCGTTAAGTGATCTAACAACATTACGCCAATTCGTAACAGGTAATGCTTTATTTGCTTTATTTGATGCTCCCTGGTTTCTCTTTTTTCTCTGTGTGGTATTTTTACTTCATCCCTGGTTAGGATATCTAGCCTTAGGTGGTGCAACCTTTATTTCTCTGCTCGCTTGGCTGAATCAACGTTATACTCATAAACCACTGGCGCAAGCCAATCTGATGGCACGCAAAGCCATTAATCAAGCCTCTAACCACTTGCGTAACACAGATGTGATCGAGGCAATGGGCATGTTAGGTAATATTCGGCGTTGCTGGTTAACCTACCATCACGCTTTTTTATCCCATCAAAATTTAGCCAGCGAAAGGACTTCAGCCAGCAGCGCCTGGTCAAAAACGGCACGTTTAATGCTCCAATCCCTGGTATTAGGCATGGCCGCCTGGTTAGTCACTAACAATGAATTGACCGCTGGTATGATGATCGCTAGTTCTATTCTGGTGGGACGTGTACTCAGTCCCATCGATCAACTTATTGCAGTTAGCAAACAATATAATAATGCCAAACAGGCTTATCAACGCTTAGATCAGTTATTCAAACAGCACCCCCCCCGTAAACAAGTGATGACCTTACCAACTCCAACTGGCAAATTAAGCGTTGAAAATGTTCTTTATCGCCCTGATCCTGAATATCCACCGTTGTTATTTGATATCCAATTTTCACTCTCTGCTGGTCAAACATTAGCTATTATTGGTGCATCTGGTGCAGGAAAATCAACATTAGCGCGGATACTTGTTGGAGCGCTTCCACCTACCTTAGGGTACATTCGGCTAGATGGAGCAAATATTCACCAAATGGATAGAGAAATTTTAGGGCCTCACATTGGTTACTTACCGCAAGATATACAATTATTTGATGGAACAATAGCAGAAAACATTGCTCGTTTTGGTGAAATTGACGTAGATAAAGTGATTACTGCCGCCAAAATTGCCCGAGTGCATGACTTAATTCTAGCTTTACCCAATGGATACGATACACGATTAGGTGAGTATGGCCGTGGCTTATCTGGCGGACAAAAACAGCGATTAGCTTTGGCTCGTGCTATCTATGGCCTTCCTCGTTTAATTATTCTTGATGAACCTAACTCTAATCTTGATAGCGAAGGAGATAAAGCCCTGTGCCTTGCGATTGAAGAACTTAAAAAACAACATTGCACCCTTATTATAATTACCCATCGCCCTTTTCTGATCAGATATGTAGAGCATGTGCTAATTTTACAGGCCGGAATGTCACCACGTTTTGGAACACCACAAACATTATTAAATGAACATAAAACGTCACAACTAACAACGTGATTTTCAATATTTAAGCCGATAAAAAATAATAGCAATTAATGGAAAAAAATATGTCAGCACAAGGTAAATATCACAAATCATCTCCTATCTTAACAGACAACTTAATCAGTAATGAAAAACGAGCTGTATACTTAGGTTGGTTATTAGTGACTATTGGGTTTGGTGGCTTTTTATTATGGTCAGCACTCGCTCCTTTAGATAAAGGAGTTCCTGTATCAGGTAATGTGATTGTGGCAGGCAATCATAAAACTATTCAACATCAATATGGCGGGATCATCGAACAGCTATCTGTCAATAATGGTGAAAAAGTACAAGCAGGACAAATTCTTTTAACACTCAATACCGTTGAAGTGCATTCGGAATATAGTATAAAACTAAAACAATACCACGAATTACTAGTTAGAGAAGCCCGTTTATTGGCAGAACAGCAGGGCAAAAAACGGTTGATTATCTCACCCGCTTTGCAACATGAAATGAAAGAGCATGATGTAAGCGAGCTTCTTCAATTAAATCAACAATTGCTGGAAAACCAATATCAAGTTTTACAATTAGAATTGGCCAGTATTAAAGAAAAAATAACCGGATTAGACGCTATTCTATATGCCCAACAACAAAAAGCAAAAAGCCAAAAAACGCAGCTTACAATGTTATTGCAACAATTAGAAGGATTAAGGGAATTAGAAAAAAATGGTTATATTGCTCGCAATACATTACTTGAAACTGAAAATAAATATACTGAAGTTGATGGTAATTTAGCGCAAACACTTGGTGATATTAGCCGTATACAACATCAAATATTAGAGCAAAAACTGCTTAGCGAAAAACTGCAACAAGAATATCAAAAAGACGTTCATGCTCAACTAGCTGACACACAAACTAAGATTAATCATACTAACAGCGAACTGGTTAAAGCTAAGTTCATACTGGCTAATGCTCAAATACGTGCCCCCGTTGCTGGCACTATAATTGGTATGTCAGTTTTTACTGAGGGCGGCGTGATCGTTGCCGGACAAAAAATGATGGAGATTGTTCCCGATGATCAACCACTGTTAGTTGATGCACGGGTTCCAGTACAATTAATTGATCAAGTAAAATTGGGTTTACCGGTAGAGTTACAATTTACTGCATTTAATCAAAGCACGACGCCGAAAGTGGAAGGCAATGTAACGATGATTTCTGCTGATAGGCTGCTTAATGAACAAACTGGCGAGCCCTATTATTTATTACAGGTTCAAGTAAATGATAAAAATCGTCAACGCCTAAATCAGTTAACCATCAAACCAGGAATGCCAGTAGAGGTCTTTATTCGTACCGGTGAACGATCGCTACTAAATTACTTATTTAAACCTTTATTTGATCGCCTACATATGAGTTTAAATGAAGATTAATAGCGCTAAATGTCAGGTGATAGATAAATAATAATCGACAAATTTTTGCTAAAAACATCGCCTGAAAAGGATAGTTGCAGGCGATGTCCAATAAACAAAATAAAATTCAAAATCTTACGGTATTGAACTATATAATTAATTTTAATTTGCTCAATAACTATTAATTTGTTACAGGATTCCCTGTGCTAACATCGCATCGGCGACTTTTACAAAACCAGCAATATTTGCGCCTTTAACATAATTAGTCTGCTTATCTTCTCCACCATACTTCACACAATGCTGATGAATATCTAACATAATATGTTTCAAACGCGTATTCACTTTTTCTGCGGTCCAACTCAAATGAGCCGCATTTTGTGCCATTTCTAAACCGGATGTTGCTACCCCCCCTGCATTGGCGGCTTTTCCCGGCCCAAACAGCACACCCGCCTCAAGAAATGCATCCGTAGCTTCAATTGTCGTCGGCATATTTGCACCTTCAGCGACCGCGTTGACACCATTTTTAATTAAAATTTTTGCATCATCTATATCAAGTTCATTCTGAGTGGCGCAAGGTAAAGCAATATCTACTGGCACCGACCAGGGGTTCTTTCCTTTAAGATAAGTCAAACCAAACTCTTTTGCATATGCTTCAACACGACCATACTGATTTTTAATCTCTTCCAATCGTTTAAGTTTTTCTGGTGTAAAGCCCGCTTCATCAACAACGGTGCCATTTGAATCAGAAGCAGTAACCACCTTAGCACCTAATGACATACATTTTTCAATAGCATACTGAGCAACATTGCCCGCTCCAGAAACAGATACGCGTTTCCCCTCAAACGATAAACCATGATGTTTTAACATCGCATCAGTAAAATAAACCAAACCATAACCGGTAGCTTCAGGTCGAATTAAGCTGCCACCAAAAGACATGCCTTTACCTGTAAAAACACAGGAAGTGTTGTTTGACAGCTTTTTCATCATACCTGTCATAAAACCGACTTCTCGCCCGCCCACGCCAATATCTCCAGCAGGAACATCGGTATAAGGACCTAAATGTCGATAAAGCTCTGTTATCAATGCCTGACAAAAACGCATAACTTCTGCATGGCTTTTTCCTTTAGGATCAAAATCTGAGCCCCCTTTACCTCCGCCCATAGGTAAAGTGGTTAACGCGTTTTTAAAAGTTTGTTCAAAGCCGAGAAATTTTAAAATTGATAAATTAACTGAAGGATGAAAACGCATTCCACCTTTAAAAGGACCGATTGCCGAATTAAATTGTACCCGCCAGGCTCGATTAACTTGAACATTTCCCTGATCATCAACCCAACAAACACGAAACTGAATCACCCTCTCTGGCTCGACTATTCTTTGCAGTAATCCCTGCTCACAATATTGAGGATTATTGTGTAAAAATGGCGCCAAAGAAGTAAAAACTTCACGCACGGCTTGTAAGAACTCAGGTTGATCAGCATAACGTGACTGGATTGGTGTTAGGAATGTTTCTAAAGATAAGCAACCTTTCATACAAAATTCCTTAGATTAAAAATAAATTATTATATTTTCATACTTATTAACGTTTTTTTGCAGAATGACCTGCTATATGTGAATTTACTTATTGAATATATCACTAATTTATCTCTATTTTTAATGAGATTTTTTATGTCTTAATCACATTTTTCGGCAAAATATAAATAATTTAAATTAAAGCGGAATTGACAAAAAAACACTTGAATAATCAAGTATTTTTATTGAAAAAAACTAATTTATTAACAAATATTATCAATCACTATCTTTTAACGGCACAATTAACATATCAACATGAACAGTATTTATTAGTTGGCGAGCCGAGGACATCAACTTACTCCAGAAATCTTGATGATGACCACAAACCACTAAATCGACTTTATATTCTTTTATTGCATCAACCAAAACCTGCCCGAGATCACCTCGACCACTCAATTCTTTTTCAATCTTATAATCTGCCTCTTTTGCTAGTTTAGTCAATGCTTGGTGAGTTTCCTTGGTAATACGTTGCTCCATATCACCAAGATTTACATCAATCAATCCGGTATAAAGATCAGAATAATTTACATCAACATGAATTAAAGAAACTTTTGCATCATAAGGTTTTGCCATGGAAACAGCTTTATCAACTAAAATTTTACTTTCCGGGGATAAATCAACGGTAACAAGAATATGTTTGTAAGCCATATTTAGCTCCTTTCAAACGTCGCTCTTAAAAAAGAATACTGTTTTTATGATAAATATTTAGCGGTCAAACCTGATACTTAAATATCATCTTGAACTTAGTTTAATAAAAATTTTACCCATTAAATTATAAAAAATAGATTCCTTACTAATAATTAGCATAGACCAAATCAGCTAGATTTTCCATAATTTAGCATAAAAATCATAGTGTTGAGGATATTAATTATTTGTTAAAAATACATGTCATTAAAATTAAGCAGATAAAAATAATCACAAAGGGTCATTTTGTGAAGTTGTTAGATTATTCTACAATTAAAATAGACCGGCAACTGATAAGCAAATATTTTCTTTTATGCTTGCTATAAACAATATCAGCGGCTAAATCTGTATTTGTTGAGGTTATTATCTTAATATGCATGCATGGTTTTGGGCATTATGTATACTCTGCATCATAAATATGATGCGGTATTTTTCTTCAATTCGAGTATTACTTTTTATTCTGCGGGAATCTGATCCCTTGCTCTATCAATCTGTTGATGGCAACGGGTTCTTTACAGCCCATGGCCAATGGACTAAGCATATAAAACTAATTCGTTACATTAATACTAAGCAATATATTAATCACCACGATCCTGAAGTTATTTTACGTTGTGAACGCATTCGTAAGCAATTTATGTTAATTAGTGGATTAAGTATGATTGTTTTAATAAGTTTAATATGGACCATTTGGCAATATTAATCAGCTTAAATAACATTTAGATGATATATTATTTAACCAACAAAAATAGTGATGCTCAAATTAATCATCACTATTTTTTGTTATTTACTTTGTTCACATGTCTATATTAGTTTTAATGATATCCAATAAAACAAACCAGAAAGTATAATAGAAATAGGCAATGTAAAGAACCAAGCCAATAATATATTTTTAATTGTTTTAGCTTGTACACCACCCCCATCAACAACCATTGTGCCTGCTACCGCAGAAGATAGTACTTGTGTTGTTGATACAGGCATACCAGTATAACTTGCAACGCCAATGGAAACTGCAGCAGTAACTTGAGCAGAAACACCTTGTGCATAAGTCATACCTTTTTTACCAATTTTTTCACCGATCGTTATAGCAACACGTTGCCAACCAATCATAGTACCCACAGAAAGAGCTAAAGCAACGGCAATAATAATCCACAGTGGTGCATACTCTACAGTATTAAGTAAATCATTACTCAAGTTACGTAGAAAACGTGCATCGGAAGAAGACGTTTTAGGTAGTTTAGCTACATCTAATGCCGTATCAGATAAACACATTAATAATCGACGCATTTGATTACGTTGCTCGGGCTTTAGCGCTGAATAACTTTGAATGTCGGCCAACATCAGTGATGTCTGTTTTAACACATTAATAGGACGTGAATTATCACAATGGAATTTCTCATCTAAAATTTCCAATTCCGACTCGTGTTGTGACTTATTAACAATATGTTTTACCGCTGACTGATGCTCTTCATAATAATGTTGTAAATGGACTATTGCGTCATGGGTACGAGTTATATTATAACCACTGGCATTCATATTAAGCACAAACCCGGCTGGAGCCACGCCGATTAACACGAGCATAATAAGACCAATACCCTTCTGACCATCATTCGCACCATGGGAAAAACTGACACCAACCGCAGATAGAATCAATGCAGTACGTGTCCAGAAAGGCGGTTTTCTTTTACCATCTTTCTTCTCTCGCTCAGCCGGTGTTAAATGAATGCGACGACGTTTTTTCGTACCACTCCAATAACGGCGTAAAAAGAAAATAAGCAATCCTGCTATAACAAAACCAATAGCTGGAGAAAGAATAAGAGAAAGAAAAATTTCAATGACTTTTGATATATTTAATGCATCCACTATAGAGGAATCGGTCACTAAGGCATTGGTTAAACCAACACCAATAATAGCGCCTATTAATGTATGTGAACTGGAAGCAGGTAATCCCAAATACCAGGTACCCAAATTCCAAATAATGGCCGCCAATAGCATAGAAAAAACCATTGCTAGACCATGAGCAGAACTTACATTTAAGAGAAGATCTGTTGGCAACAGATGCACAATGGCATAAGCAACACTCAAGCCACCTAAAATAACGCCAAAAAAATTAAAAACACCCGCCATAACAACCGCAAATTGAGCTCGCATTGCTCGAGTATAAATAACCGTTGCTACTGCATTTGCGGTATCATGGAAACCATTAATTGCTTCGTAAAATAGCACAAATAATAGCGCTAGTATTAATAACAGACCGGTGTAGAAATCCAAACCAGTAAATAAATGTAGCATAAACCTTAAGCCAATTTGTTGAATATGAACTCAATGCATTATCAGTGACAAACGTTAGCGGTGGAAGCAAAATCTACATCTTTTTTGACTTTAATTGACAAAAAAAACGAATAAAACAAAAATATTCTTTACTTTCATTAAGTTACTAAAGTTAAGAATAAGTAGATTTTTAGCACTTACTGACATTTGTCTACTCAAATTTAGATCGTAATAAATATTTTACCCTATTTAATAAAAAACGCGTTATTTGTATTATTAATAAATATCTTTTCAGATAAAAGAGAAATTTTGTGGAAAAATTTGACGTAATCATTATAGGTGCAGGAGCGGCTGGTCTATTTTGTGCAGTTAATATAGGCCAAAAAGGTTTAAAAGTACTAGTACTGGATAATGGTAAAAAAGCGGGTAGAAAGATTTTAATGTCGGGTGGCGGGCGATGCAATTTCACCAACCTTTATATTGATCCTACTGCTTATATCTCTACTAATCCTCATTTTTGTAAGTCAGCACTAGCTCGCTTTACTCAATGGGATTTTATTGCATTAGTACAAAAACATCATATTCCTTATCATGAAAAAACATTAGGTCAACTTTTTTGTGACAATAGCGCACAAGATATCGTCAATTTACTATTAACTGAATGTAAAGTCGCTGGCGTTAGTTTACGCTTTCAAAGCGAAATAACTGAGATAAAAAAAATAGACAATAAGTATGTAGTCTCTGTTAATGAAAAAGTTATTAGTTCAAGTGCACTAATTGTCGCTAGCGGTGGTCTTTCAATGCCAAAACTAGGGGCAACTCCTTTTGGTTATCGTATAGCCGAACAATTTGGGCATAACATCCAGCCCACACGAGCAGCTTTAGTGCCTTTCACATTGCATAAGGCACTGCTTGACGTTTTACAAACACTCTCCGGTATTGCTATTTCAGTAAAAGTTAGTTCACAAAATGCAATGACATTCCAAGAAAATCTTTTATTTACACATAGAGGATTATCAGGCCCAGCCATTTTGCAAATCTCAAGTTACTGGCAGCCAGGAGAGCATATAAGTATTAATTTATTTCCCAATATTAATCTTATCGACTACTTAACCCATGAACTAACCATTAATCCTAATCTATCGCTAAAAAATCTATTAGCAAGATATCTACCTAAACGTTTTATCGAGACACTACAAATATTAAAAAGAATTCCAGATAACTCGTTAAAACAGCTTAATAAAAGGCAGATAAACATCATTGCGGAAAGATTACATAACTGGCAGATACAACCAAATAGTACAGAAGGTTACCGTACCGCAGAAGTCACGCTCGGTGGGGTTGATACGAGTAGTATTTCATCAAAAACAATGGAGTCAGAAAAAGTAGCCGGACTCTACTTTATTGGTGAAGTTGTTGATGTTACTGGTTGGTTAGGGGGATATAACTTTCAATGGGCATGGAGTTCAGCTTGGGCATGTGCTCAGCATCTGACAAGGTCATAACGCCTTCGTTATCGTTAACTTATTAATATTATCAGCTAAAATGATCTCTTTAATTTTTATTAATTGTCTTCAACCATAAAATTATTGTTTTAAGATTGTAAAACACATTATTATAAAAATATACTATATTTATCAGATAATAATAATTAAAAATGAATTTTTTACATTTATATTAAAAAAATCACTTTACAAATGATAGTGATAACCATTATCATTAAAACACTTTCAGATGAACCTTTCTGGGATCATATGAAAGGACGACATTGCTCACATTGCTTCCAGTGTTTACTTATGCCAGCCTAGCGCTGGCACTTTTTTTAGCACTTATCAATTTTAACTTTTATCCGATTAATTTTATCATCACGAGTAATTAATAAAGATTTCATTATAAGGTGGATGTTTTAATAGATTCCGCTTTTTGACTTATATACTATCGGATATAACGTAACAGCAAGGCCATAGAGACAACTTTAAAAAATTTTTGCTGTCCCATTTCAATTCATTAATACCGCAAGACATATTCACAATAAAATAAAAAATGCATAGATTTTATTCTATCCTATGCACTTTTTACTTTATTATCAGTAACCTTTTAATCAAAAAATTATAGCTTTGGACCTGCTTTCACAAGTGCCGCACCCACTGGGGTATCAGTATATTTCTCAAAATTATTAATAAATCGCTTAGCCAAATCTTTAGCTTTAACTTCCCATTGGCTGTTATCTGCATAAGTATGACGCGGATCTAAAATATTATTATCGACTACCGGCAAATGGGTTGGTATAGCTAAATTAAAAACAGGTAAATTTATGGTGTCTGCTTTATCTATATCCCCATTTAAAATTGCATCAATAATTGCACGAGTATCTTTGATCGAAATACGTTTGCCGGTTCCATTCCAACCTGTATTAACCAGATATGCTTTTGCGCCAGCGGCTTTCATACGTTTACCTAATACTTCAGCATATTGAGTAGGATGTAATGTCAGAAAAGCAGCCCCAAAACAGGCTGAAAAAGTAGGCGTAGGTTCAGTGATGCCGCGTTCGGTACCCGCTAATTTAGCGGTAAAACCTGACAAAAAGTGGTATTCTGTCTGTTCCTGTGTCAAACAAGATACCGGTGGCAAAACGCCAAAAGCATCGGCTGTCAGAAAAATCACTTTCGTCGCATGGCCTGCTTTAGATATTGGTTTAACAATATTATTAATATGGTAAATAGGATAAGAAACTCGGGTGTTTTCTGTTTTTGTTCCATCATTAAAATCGACCGAACCATCAGTTAAAACAGTGACATTTTCTAATAATGCATCACGTTTGATCGCATGATAAATATCAGGTTCTGCTGCTTCAGACAAATTTATTGTCTTAGCATAACAACCACCTTCAAAATTAAATACACCATCATCATCCCATCCGTGCTCATCATCACCAATTAATTTACGCTTAGGATCGGTAGAAAGGGTTGTTTTTCCTGTACCAGACAAACCAAAGAAAATCGCCACATCCCCTTTTTCTCCAACATTGGCTGAACAATGCATCGAAGCAATTCCTTTTAACGGCAGCAAATAATTCATGACAGAAAACAATCCTTTCTTCATTTCACCGCCATACCAAGTACCGCCAATAAGTTGCATACGCTCAGTCAAATTAAACGCCACAAAATTTTCTGAGTTTAAGCCTTGAGCCTGCCAGTTGGGATTAGTACATTTTGCACCATTCATGACAACAAAATCTGGTTGAAAATCAATCAATTCTTGTTCAGTAGGTCGAATAAACATATTTTTGACAAAATGTGCCTGCCAAGCCACTTCGGTAATAAAGCGCACCTTCAAACGGGTATCTGCATTCGCCCCGCAAAAAGCATCAATAATAAATAAACGCTTACCCGACAATTGGTTAGTCACCAAATCTTTTAATGATTTCCAGACTGCCTCGGTCATCGGTTTGTTATCATTTTTTCCTTTACCTTGATCCGCCCACCAAACGGTATTCATAGAAACGTTATCACGAACGATATATTTATCTTTGGGTGATCTACCAGTAAAAATACCGGTATCAACCGCCACTGCGCCTAAGTTAGTTTCAATACCGCGTTCATAGCCTTTTAAAGAAGGTTTTGTTTCTTCTGCAAATAATTGTTCATATCCTGGGTTATAAACGATTTCAGTAACTTGATGAATACCATATCTAGCCATCTCTTCTGGAGTAATCTTTTCTTTTGCACTCATTAATTTATGCTCCTAAATGAATTTTAACCTTAATTAGGACCTATCATAAATTTTTACTCGAAATTAACAGCGATAAAAATCAATAAATTTCATCTAAACTATTTTCTCAACTAGAAATGCGATCTAGAGCACAATCAACGTTACAGTAAAATATGTGTTTATAGCTTTTATTACGGCATAAAATAAGCACGGATGACTCAATGGATCTGCTGTTTTTTAATTCGCCTCAAGTCCTCAATATCTTGCTTATTAAACAGATAATTAGCCCCACAAAATTCACATTCAATATCAATTTCACCCCGTTCATGTAATATATGCTCAATGTCTTCATCAGGAAGAGATAGCAAAATGTTTACACAACGCTCTTTTGAGCAGTTGCAATGAAAGGTGACTGGCTGCGGATCAAATAAAGTCACATCTTCTTCATGATAAAGACGATGAAGAATTTCCTTTGCCTCTAAGTTATATAGCTCCTCGCCCTTAATCGTTGCGGTTAATTTTACCAGATGATCAAATTTATGCTGACTTTCACTAGCTGCAGAGGGCAGTACTTGCAATAATATTCCACCGGCAGCAGGCTGACCATTTATCTCAGCGGAATGAATAAATAAACGTGTCTGCAACTGTTCTGATTGTTTAAAATAATCATCCAAACATTCCGCTATTGTATTACTTTCCAATGCAACAACACCTTGATAACGCTCACCATTTGTTGGTGTAATCGTGATCACCATATAGCCTTGACCAATCATCTGTTTTAATGATGATTGATTAGTAACGGGTCCCTCAACACGAGCAACACCTCTCATTTGTTGATGATTATTTCCGTTTATTACCAGCATTTTTACAGGGCCATCTCCTTGAATTTGTAGGGTAATATCACCATCAAATTTTAAAGTTGCCGTTAATAAACTAGTGGCAACTAACAATTCACCCAATAATAAATTAACTGCTGGCGGATAATTGTGTTGATAAAGTATTTTTCTATAAGTCTCATTAACTGAAACTAGCTCACCACGAACAGCATCATCTTCAAACAAAAAACGGTGTAACTGGTCATATTTAGACATATTTTCTCTCATTACTAAAGTCGTCATCAAAATGACTCATTTAAATTTGTATGCTTAAATTTAATCAGGTTACGTCGTTCTTTCTTATCAGGACGACGTTCTGGATTTGGCATTGTTAATGAGTTGGTTTTCCGCGCTAATGCTAATTTTTCTCTATTAACAATACTGTCTTGTGTTTCACGATATAACGCTCTTGCTTCCGATGCGCCCCGTCGCTGATCGCTAATGGCCAATACTTTTATAGTTAGCTCATCATTTCCTTGTCTTAATTTTATAATCGCATGCTTTTCAACAACTTTACTTGGCTTACTGCGCTGCCCATTATAGTGAACTTTGCCACCCTCGATCATTTTACGGGCAATTGCGCGAGTTTTATAAAAACGTGCCGCCCATAACCATTTATCTAAACGGATAATCAAATCCATTTCTGATTGTGTTTTCATATTCGATTCATTACGTTAAATATTTTTTTGCTGGTCAGAAGAAGGAACAATATTGAAACAATGCTCATAATATTGTCGAATACTTTTTAATCGCCATTTATTTATACGCTTACGTGTAATAACCAGAATAAGATTCAATATAAAAGTTGCCATTAACAGCAAGTTTAATAGAAAAGCACTAATATAGCGTAAAAGTAAGATAGAGCTAGGTTTACTATGTAAAATAATATGACGCGTACCTTTTGCATCGACAAATAATTTAGTAATAATACCTTCTGCTTCAAAAGGCGTATGCATCAAAATATCTGACAATTTTTGCAGCTCCTGCCATTTTTGTAATGGAGTATAAGAATCAACAACAGGAGAGTGGAACGAAACTAGATCGACAAACGGTTTTCCTTCTTCACTAATAAGTAATACACCTCTGGCTGGTGGTGAATTCAATAATGCTGCTGCTTTTTCTATTTCTCTATTAATATAAAAAGATGTTGTTTCATTAACCAATTTTTCCAGGGTTTCTGCTCCACCTGGCCGTAATATCACATTTGTACCGGCTAATTTTCCATTTTTTGCTCGAGCAACAAGTACCGACCATTCGTAGGTATCACTTAAATTAACTAAAGCGCTCTTTAAACGAAAACATTCATTATTAAGTGGGCATAATGAATTTGTTTTTAAAATGATATCAGCAAAATTATCAAGCAAATTCATGCCGGATTTCATAATCTCGCGTCGAAGTTGCTGATTAACTTTATGATCTAGGTTATTAAAATAAAGCTGCTGTTTAACTGTTGTCGAAAGAGAAAATACTTTTTCAACTATATCAGATTCAGGTATAGGAGAGGGGCTTATATTATTCCAATAGATACCGGAACAATCAAAAGGAAGAAAATCAAATCGATTACCTTTCTCTATAAAATCAATAGGTACATAGCACATACCCACACCTTTAACTGCAATATAATCTCCAATCTGTAATGGCATTACTTCCAATTCAGAATAATTTGTTGTATGTCGATAATTTTCTCCATTAAGCCAATGAAAAATTAACCTCGCTGGTAAATGAACCGGTTCATAGAAATGAAGTAGTAACATGAGAAAAAAACTTGTTATCACCAACATTAAATTTTTGCCATATCTTTTATATGGATAACGACGTGCCTCTTCATGTAAAGATAAGTAACGTCCTTGACGAACAACGTAACCGTTTGCATACATATCAATATTAATAGCTTGATCAATCTCATATTCCAGGAATGGCTCCCAATGAGATGGATAAATAAGATCAATTCCAGCCAATGAAATATTATGTTTTTTACCTTTGTCAAACTCGCCGAATAAACCCAATCGTTTAGGTTTACCCTCTACACAACGAATATCTTGTTGATATCTTTTACGAAAAATATAGGGTCGATAAAGGAGATACACTCCAACAATAAAAGTAAGTCCGCCCAATAGCATTAACCAAGGAAAAAAAATAGCAATAACAAATAACGAAAGTGCACAAACAATTAGCCCAACACAAATAACGCCACCACCCCATAAACTAAACGATCGATTAAGCTTATACTCTTCCAATGTCTCTTTTCTAACCTTAATAAATTTTACCAGTTGCTGACCACTCTCTTGAATCAAAGCATTAACTGGTGGAAATGTTATTTCTCTAGCTAAATGAAATTCTTTAAAATCTTGCTTGAAATCAGCCAAAAAATGATTATTTACTGATATAACAAGAGGTAAGGTATCAGTTTCAACAACATCCATAACATTTTGCGTTGTTAAATAAGGTTCTAATTGTCGGGGTAAATGAACTTCTTTAGTATCAATAAAATAGCGCCATAAATTATCTTGCTCGTTGATTAAAGAAAAACGTGTTATTGCATTACAGCCCGAAGAAACCCAAGCATTTCTTTTAGGGAAATCAAATAACTTTCTTATTGTAGCCTCTTTTGTCTTTATTAAGATTTGTTCAGAATTGGTATATTTAAGATAATCACAAATTATCTGATATTCATCAGATGTAATTTTGCGATAATTAGCATGTATTAAGAAAGGTAATCTATCTACATCATTACCTTTTTTTCCCTTCATAAACAAAAAGAAAATTAATATAAACAAGCAAATAATTAAAATAACCAATATAACAAAAGGTAAGCTCATTTCTTCCCCGATGTAACGAATAATGCCTGTGCAGAATAACAACCATTTCCGTAGCTCTAAATAAGGTAATTCCTATTCTAGTTTTCTATTTTTAATATCAATAACAATGAGTTACGATTTATCATTATTTATTTTAACAAGATAGTAGTTCAATTAATAAGTAATTTAATAAAAATATTACTAAAACATCCTTATCCTAATAATCAATTCTGGTTAAATTTATTGATATATTATCACTAAATAGATAGATTGAATGACAATTGATTTCAGCAAAAAACTAAAAGTCCATCCTTGTCTTTAATATAAAAAGTTATAATCTATTCAACAAATTTTGTCCGGGACACAGTATATGAAACAAATGAAAAAACCCAAAATTCTGGATATAAAAAATATTGCTGAATCTAGACTTTTTCGTATCCAATCTGTTGATCTTGAATTTAGTAATGGCGTTAAGCGTCTTTATGAACGAATGCAGCCAACAATAAATGAAGCCGTACTGATTGTTCCTATTATCAATAACGAACTAATTTTAATTCGTGAATATGCTGTTGGTATTGAAGAGTATGAATTAGGTTTTCCTAAGGGAGCTATTGATAAAGGAGAAAGTGCCATTCAAGCTGCTATAAGAGAATTAAAAGAGGAAATTGGTTATGGCGCAAAACATGTTGAATTGCTAGGAAAACTAACAATATCCCCTGCCTATTTTTCTAGTAAAATGAATATATTCATTGCACAAAATCTTTATGAGGAAAAACTAGAGGGCGATGAACCCGAACCGCTAGAACAAATTCGTTGGCCAATTGACAATATGATGGAACTCCTTGATGTTAAAGATTTTAACGAAGCGAGAAATATTAGCGCTCTATTATATGCTCAACGTTATCTCAAAAATATTCGCTAACTCAATTAAGTCCTAATATTGTTAAATGAAATAGGGTCTATTTAATAACCCTAATTTCAACGACAAAAATTAAACAAAGTTATAAGTGTTCAAAAAAGTTCCTGACTATTGCCATCTTCAGAAATAACCATTGTACCTACCTCTCGAATAGCTGCTGTTTTAGGTTCAGTTCCTTCAATAAAATATTCCAAACTTTTACTTACTGAATTATCCGTTGCTAATTTACCGGTTTTGTTATCAATAGTAATAGAAATAATTCCTTCTGGGGGCTGTATTTTATTTTCCATCACTCCATCAAGAACAACTTTCATATAATCATTCCAGATAGGTTGAGCACTTTTTGCTCCCGCTTCGCCACCGGTAATAGTACGCCCTAAACTGCGTCTGTTATCATCAAAGCCTATCCAGGCTGTAGCAACTAGCTCGGGGCCATAACCAGAAAACCAAGCATCTTTAGAACTATTAGTCGTTCCTGTCTTTCCGCCAATATCTTTACGTTTAAAATCTCTCGCACGCCAGCCTGTCCCCATCCAACCAGGCTCTCCATAAATATTCGTCATCATTGCATTACTAATTAAAAAAGCCAAAGGTGTACTAATTACATGTGGAGCATATTTTTCTTGTTGAACCGTTATTGGCGTTTCACTATTAATATCTACTCTAGGTTCAAGCCTCATCGTCGGTGTTGTAGATTTAACTATATTCTCAATAGATTCTGCATTTATTTCTTTAATTTTTGGTACATCATCATAAATAACAGGTATATCGTTACATTGAGGACATGCGATTTTGGGCTTAGCTTCAAACACAATCTGACCTTCTAGCCCTTCAACTCGACTAATGAAATAAGGATCGATAAGGTAACCACCATTAGACATAACAGCATAACCTCGAACTATTTGCATAGGCGTAAATGACGGAGCACCTAATGCCAATGACTCTGTTCGATTAATATTTTCTTCAGGAAAGCCAAAGCGTTTTAGATAATCCGCCGCATAATCAACTCCCATTGCACGCATAGCTCGTACCATCACAACATTTTTCGACTGTCCTAATCCTTGCCGCAAACTAATTGGACCTGCATATTTGTCGGGAGAATTTTTAGGTCGCCAATCTGAATCAGCTCCAGCATCCCAACGAGTAATAGGCATATCATTTAATAACGAAGCTAACGTTAATCCTTTATCTAATGCTGCGGTATAAAGAAAAGGTTTAATATTGGAACCAACTTGACGTAATGACTGGGTTACTCGATTAAATTTACTTAACTCAAAATCAAACCCGCCAACCAACGCAACAATAGCGCCATCGATTGGATTGAGAGCAATAAAAGCTGAATTTGCTTCTGGTATTTGCGCTAACCACCAACTATCTTTAACCTGTCGTATACGAATTAATTCTCCCACTTTAACAACTTCGTTAACCGTTTTAGGTGTTACTCCTTGTCGCTCATCAGAAATATATTTACGTGCCCAAGAAACACCATTGATTGCCAACTCAACAGAAACACCATTTGACATTATAACTTCAGCTTTATTTCTATCAGTCGCAATAACTACAGCGGGAATTAATGGCCCATAAGTAGGTATTTTTTTTAGTTTTTCAATAATTTGTTCATGTGCCCAAGGTGTTTGTCGCTGCGTCCAAAGAGTTTTTTCTGCTCCTCGATAACCATGACGAATATCATAATTAATTAAGTTATTACGCAAAGCATTCTCTGCTGCTATCTGATCTTTACTGAAGATGGTGGTATAGACTTTATAACCATCGGTATAGGCATTCTCACCATAGCGTTTATAGAGCTCTTGCCTAACCATTCCTGCCAGATAGGGCGCTGAAAATAAAATTTTTGGTGCGTGATAAGTGGCTATAATTTTTTCACGCTTTGCTTCATTATATTGCTGTTGAGTAATATACCCCTCTTCTAACATCCGTAATAATACGATATTGCGACGATTTATCGCTCGTTCATAGGAATAAAGAGGATTAAAAGTAGAAGGTGCTTTTGGTAAACCTGCAATCATCGCAATTTCACTTAAACTTAATTCATTTACAGACTTACCAAAATAAACATAAGCAGCTGCACCTACACCATAAGCGCGATTTCCTAAATAAATCTTATTTAAATAAAGTTCCAGAATTTCATCTTTTGACAATAATTGCTCAATCCGGACAGCTAAAAACACCTCTTTAGCTTTACGCATCAATGTTTTTTCTCGGCTTAGGAAAAAATTTCTGGCTAACTGTTGCGTTATTGTACTAGCCCCTTGCGAAGCATGACCGGAAGCAGCTATGACCGATATAGCGCGAAAAACGCCTATAGGATCAATACCATGATGCTCATAATATCGGCTATCTTCCGTCGCAACAAAAGCTTTTATCATTAGTGGGGGAATTTCTTTTAAGGACAATGGAAGACGACGTTTCTCTCCAAATTGCGCGATCAACTCACCCTCTGCACTTAACACCTGCATAGGTACTTGCAATCGAACATCTTTTAATGTTGCTACATCAGGCAGTTCTGATTCGACATATTTGTACAAACCAAAAATAGATCCAGCCCCCAAAACTAGACAACAAACTATAAAAAAAAGAAAAAACTTTACGATCTTCACCTGAAATTCCCATTTACGATTTATTGGGTGGTTTATAAACAATGAATACTTAGTATAAATGTTCGAAAATACTTTGAATATGGAATTTTATACATTAACAATAGGGAAATCGTCTATGCTTTTACACAAATGGCAGATTGGCCTTGATATACATCATAATAAAATTCAACTTGTGGCTGCTACTCGACACAGACATGGCTGGCAACTTCGCGAATGTTGGCAACATTCTTTACCAATCATTAAAACCCAAGATACTGAAACCCAAAATATTCGTATAACCACGCTAAAAAATATCCTGCAACAATGGTGCAAAAAACTACCTAACAATTGTGATGCAAGATTCTCTTTATCGACATTACAAATCCTAAAATCTCACTTCCTTTTACCCGAAAAAATAACACTAACTGAACCAGAAATTGGCTGGCTGGTCCATAGTAAAGCTGAAACCCTATTTCCTATGGATATCAGTGAGCTTGTTCTGGATTATCGTATTTATCAAAAGCAAATTTACCTTTGTGCGACTAGACGTAGTGATATTGTTTTTTGGTCTGAATTATTGCATGAAGTAGGTTTTTCACTTTCTGTCATCGATATATCTCCTAATGCCCTTCGTTACTTAGCACACAAAGCCTCTATTACTGATAACACTTGGCTTATTTATCGGCGACAACAAGAGTGGATATGTGCTGGCCCTTTATATCAATCAATACACTACCAGCCACTTGAGATAACTGAGGTAGACTCTATAGAAAAACTAGTATTATTACTACCTAAAGAAACCCAACAACAACCTAATACTATTTTTTACCTCGGTAACGATATAAAGCATCATCATTTTTCCACTTGGTCTCTGTTAGATTCTTTTCAATATTACTCTATCAAGTTACCAAAAGATTTCCATAATTTTGCGATCGCCGCAGGTTTAGCCCTTCGTGAGGTAGATAAATGATTTATCAAGTCAATTTTCTGCCATGGCAGAAAAAACGCCTTAAACAACGCCATTATGATTGGTTATCTCTCTTTTTTATACAAATTTCAAGTTTACTAATAATTCTGTTTTTTATATTTGATAGACATAAACAGCAATACCTTCATTAACAATATTTACTTGATAATGAAAAAATAGAAATTGCTGCCATTGAACAACAACTTGCTAACATTAAGCAACAGCGACAGCAACTTGATCAATTAACTCAACAACTCAATACGTTAATTTAAATCGCTAACCACAACAAACGACAACTTTATTTACTAAAACAAATTCCAAATATTCTGCCAACAGGTAGTTGGTTAGAAGGGCTTTCAAGCCAAGGAGATAAATTAATAATTGAAGCAAATAGCCATGATTATCATGAAATTTTATCGTCCATGCGCCAATTAACCGAGCAAAAGTTAGTAACTCAAATCCAATTAGAAACAATACAACTAACCTCACAGAATATTCAAAAAACCACATTAAATGCAAACTGGCTACGTTCGGAGGAACAATATGATAAAAAATAAAATATATGAATGGTTTTACAGGCCATTATGGAAACAGCTTATCCCACAATGGTTAACGCTTTTTTTAATTTTTCTCTTTTTCTTTATTTTTTATTGGTCAAAACATTCTTTAATCATTAATGAAATGAATCAACAACGGAAAAACAACAGACAACATATCAATATATTAAAAATACAACTTATACAAAACATAACAAAAAACAAATTAAAAACTCTGCTAAACAAAAAGAAACAACAAATAACAGACTTACTTACTTCAATACCGACATCTTCTCTGGTTTCTGCTCAATTTAATTTTCCGCTACCTACTTCAGGTGAAAAACTCATCTATTGGCAACAACAAAATCAAAATAATCGTGTAGATTACTATTTCACAATTTTAACAAGCTATTATCAATTAATTGCCTTTGTCGAAAACTTACAAAAAACCCATCCACTCCTCCTTATTCATCAGCTAAAAATAACACCCAAAAAAATAACTTATATTGCGAATTCATTCTCTCATCCATAACAAAAAGTCTAACATAATGAATTTACTTAATTTAATATTAATTGTAGTTTTAATAACATTATTTAGCGTTAATGCTATAGCCGCCAGAGAACCCTTTACCCCGCCAAAAATAGAAGAAATTATTGAAAACAATGTTACTCATACATTACCAATACCTGAAGAAAAGAGTGATATACATTATCTAACTTACCCCCTGCAATATGCTGAAGCAGAATTATTAGCATCTCAACTTTCACAAAAAAATCCCCCCTTACTCACCAAAAAAGGAAAAGTTTTCGCCGATAAACAGACCAATAACTTAATTTTTGAAGATACTCAGAGACACATTGAACGGCTTCAATCCTGGCTAAAAAAAATTGATATTCCACAACAACAAGTACAAATCACAGCCTATATTATCAATACAAGTCGAGAGGCTTTATATGAACTAGGTATCTTTTGGGAACTCAGTGCCGATAAAATGAACCAAGTCGGAATTAGCAGGCTGAATATTCATCAACCAACACCATCTTCAATTCCACATATCGCTTTCAATATTGCCAAAATTAAAAGTCACTTATTGTCACTGGAATTGAGTGCTTTAGAACAAGAAAATCAACTATCTATCATTGCCAGCCCCAGATTGATGGCCTCTCATAACCAATCGGCCAGCATTAAGCAAGGCACAGAAATTCCTTATATCATTCAAAGTAATAAAAAAAGTCAGATAAAATTTAAAGAAGCAATACTAGGAATGGAAGTTACGCCTACCATTTTACGAGGAGGTAAAGTTCGTCTATCGCTAAAAATTAGTCAAAATAGCCCCAATACTACTCTACTAGCAAATACTTACCAACATATTGCAATTAATAAACAAGAAATATCAACGCAAGTTACGATTAATCATGGAGAAACACTTATTTTAGGTGGAATTTTCCAACAGAAAAAAAACAATCAACAACAAAAAATTCCTTACCTAGCAGAAATTCCTTTCTTTGGCCAGTTATTCACCAAAGATGGAAAACAAACTTATCACAGAGAATTAGTCATATTTATAACACCTCAATTAATTAATATTTAATAAAATATAGTAACCAATAATTATTTTTTATAATATAACTTCATACTAAAAGGCGCTAAAAAGAGCAAAAATCATCCGATTATTGTGAATAATGGATTATAAATTTGACGATAAGAAAGATTTAGCTTACAAAGTTAAATATTTGGCGAAATAAACAATGTAAGTGCGTACACTCGATGATAAAACCTTTATATGTACGATTAAAGTTGCATTTTTAGCTAATCTATTGCGATAATTTTTATATCCAATTTAATATCATTCATAATCGGCAGCAAATAATACGCTTTCCGTTTAGATATCGACGTGGTTTTCAAATTGATTGATGTTAAACTTAGTGCGCAAACAAACTTAAAGACGAATACTTGAGCTTTGTAATACTGTATATTACGTATTACGAGACATTTGGGATTTTAAACCTGTGAAGAAATACTGCTATCAGTTATGTTCCAAAAACAGGCCCTCCGATATAATTCAGAAAAAACTGAATGTATTTGGGATTTTTTTGCTTTTATATGCAAGAAAAGGTGTCAATACTCATGAGGTTTCAATTATAGGTCCCGTTGCTAATTTGATTGGCGGGGCGGGTTATCATTAACGAATAATCTTAGTAATACCAAAAACATGGCAGAGAAACGTAATATCTTTCTGGTTGGGCCTATGGGCGCCGGAAAAAGTACTATTGGTCGCCAGCTAGCGCAGCAACTTAGTATGGAGTTTTTTGATTCCGATCAAGAAATTGAACGACGTACTGGTGCTGATGTGAGTTGGGTATTTGATTTGGAAGGCGAAGAAGGTTTTCGGGAACGTGAAGAAAAAATCATCAATGAGCTTACAGAAAAACAAGGAATTGTCCTAGCAACAGGGGGAGGATCGGTAAAATCAAAAGAAACACGTAACCGTTTGTCTGCTCGCGGGGTGGTCGTTTA
This sequence comes from Arsenophonus apicola, assembly GCF_020268605.1. Taxonomy (NCBI): domain Bacteria; kingdom Pseudomonadati; phylum Pseudomonadota; class Gammaproteobacteria; order Enterobacterales; family Morganellaceae; genus Arsenophonus; species Arsenophonus apicola. The sequence goes on along the minus strand of NZ_CP084222.1, from coordinate 44,948 downwards.
TCTTGAAACAACGATTGAAAAACAAATGGCACGAACACAACGCGATAAAAAAAGACCTTTATTGCAAGTAGATCAGCCTGCTCGTGAAGTTTTAGAAAAACTCGCTCATGAACGTAATCCACTTTATGAAGAAATCGCAGACATTACTATTCATACCGACGATCAAAGTGCAAAAGTGGTTGCTAACCAAATCATTGGATTATTAGAAAATACTTGATTTCAATAAATCAACATGAATGACTGATTGACATGCCATAAAGGTAAAATCAATATGGAAAAATTGACAGTTACACTTGGTGAACGGAGTTACCCTATTAGCATCGCCTTTGGTTTACTTAACTCACCTGACGCATTTTTGCCGCTTAAAAGTGGCGATTACGCGATGATTGTAACGAACAAAACGCTACATTCCCTTTATTCTACAAGAGTAAAAACTACTCTTACAAAAATGGGCGTCAAAGTTGATGAGATCATTCTACCTGATGGAGAACAGTACAAAACATTAGCTATTCTTGATACCGTCTTCACTGCTTTATTGGAAAAAAATCATCCTCGAAGCACCACTCTTATTGCCCTTGGGGGCGGAGTTATTGGTGACTTGACAGGATTTGCTGCCGCCTGCTACCAAAGAGGCGTTCGTTTTATCCAAGCACCAACCTCACTTCTATCTCAAATTGACTCATCTGTTGGAGGAAAAACAGCTGTCAATCATCCGTTAGGTAAAAATATGATTGGTGCTTTCTATCAACCTATATCGGTTATTATTGATTTAGATAGTCTAAAAACATTACCAGCACGTCAGTTCTCTTCAGGCTTAGCAGAAATTATTAAATATGGAATTATTCTAGATTATGATTTTTTTTGTTGGTTAGAAAAAAACATTAGTAAACTATTTGAGTTTGACGAAAAAACAATAAGTTATTGCATCCGGCGTTGCTGTGAACTAAAAGCAGAAATCATCGCCATAGATGAAAAAGAAATTAATGGAAAACGTGCATTATTGAACTTAGGACATACCTTTGGTCATGCTATTGAAACTGAATTAGGCTATGGTTGCTGGCTACATGGCGAGGCAGTTGCTGCAGGTATCGTGATGGCTGCAAAAACTGCAGAGTTAATCGGCCAATTTGATAATAATGATACTCAACGCATTTTAAACTTACTGAGGCAAGCAAATCTTCCCACTAAAGGACCAGCAAAAATGGCTGCTGAAGCTTATTTACCTCACATGATGAGAGATAAAAAAGTAGTTAATAATCAACTTAATCTGGTGCTACCTAAATCTATTGGTAATGCAGAATTATACTCTAATATAAGCCATGAGATTGTTTTAAAAGCAATTAAGCAATGCCTATATGCAGATTAAACCGTGATTGAGATAGCAAGATAGCTATAGTGACACTATAATAAATATCCATATTTTAGAATCAAACTGCACAAAAAATCATCTTTATCCATGATATGAGGTCATTCACCTTAAAGGGAGGGGAAATGGACGAGTTTAAACCAGAAAGAGATCCTCAAGATCAAAGTAACTTCCGGCCAGATACTTCAGATAGGCCTGTATTACGTTCACGTCAACAAGGATCTAAACATCATCTAGCTTCTCGGCAACATGTCATGATAGGTATCGCTGTTTTGGTTCTATTATTACTCATTATCGCGATTAGCTCAGCACTTAAAGCACCAACTAATCATGAGAAAGAACATAACTCTGTAACAAATAATGAACGTAACATTGATATTTCTAAATCAACAACTCTGTCAAATGAGTCTTCTATATCTCAAGAACAAAACCAACCACAAAACGTAACTATGCCTTCAATTAGTGATACCCCAACTGAAGGAACGTTGCCTCCAGCTAACCAAGGGCAAGGTAAACGTATTGAAATTCCTGGTGACGTTGTTGATGCTTTACGGCAGGGCCAAACATTGCCGACTACAAAGCAACAATTGGTTGAAAATTCAACATCAACAATACTTCCTTCGACTACACCACCTAAAATCGTTGAACCAGTTAAAACTAATCCTGAAACAAAAACAAAACCTATAGTTCGAACACATACAAACCATAGTGGTGATTTATTATCAGCCCCAGCAAGTAATTACACCCTACAATTAAGTAGTGCTAGCCGTTCAGACTCCCTAGAAGCATTTGCTAAAAAAAATCGCTTAACTAATTATAAAATCTATAAGACCGTACGTAATGGACAACCGTGGTATGTTCTTATCCATGGTAATTACCACTCAGTCAGTGAAGCAAAAAACGCAATTTCAACTTTGCCCACTTCTGTGCAGGAAAAAAAACCCTGGGTTAGAAAATTTCAGCAAGTTAAGCAAGATCAAAAATAAAGAATTATTAGGCGCAAATATGCTGTCCTAAACAGAGATATACCAAAAACTCTGGAACATTTAGATAAAATTTGGCGGCATGAAGAAAAAACGCGCTTTTTTAAAATGGGCTGGCGGTAAATATCTTCTGGTAGAAGAAATTAAAAAATATCTACCAGAAGGTGATTGTCTGGTAGAGCCATTTGTCGGGGCAGGTTCAGTATTTTTGAATACCAACTATAATGCTTACATCCTAGCTGACATTAATAATGATCTTATCAATTTATATAATACCGTAAAATACCATGCTGATACATTTGTACAGCATTCACGTAAGCTTTTTAACTCTGAGTTTAATACGCCTGAGCAATACTACCGTTTACGAACTGAATTTAACCTATGTAATAATTCTCAACGCCGTAGTGAACTATTTTTATATCTTAATCGTCATTGCTACAATGGTCTTTGTCGCTATAATTCAAAAGGTGAATTTAACGTTCCATTTGGTCGTTATAAAAAACCTTATTTTCCCGAAGATGAACTCTATTGGTTTGCTGAAAAAGCACAAAAAGCTATTTTTATCTGCCAAACCTATCAAGAAACATTGCTATCAGTAAATAAAAGTGCTGTTGTTTACTGTGATCCACCCTATACACCGCTTTCAGATACAGCTAATTTTACCGCCTATCATACAAATAGTTTTGGCAACAAAGAACAATACAATCTGGCTCAAATCGCTTATCACTTATCATCAACACGCGGAATACCAGTATTAATATCAAATCATGATACACCAGCGACTAGAGAATGGTATCATCACGCCAAGCTAAATGTTGTTAAAGTACGTAGAACAATTAGTCGCAATAGCCTTGCTCGTAGAAAAGTCGACGAACTTTTGGCATTCTATAATCCAACTTATAAAAAAAAGTAAAAGGTAAAAAACAAATCGGAGATAATAATGAAAGATTTTCTGATTGCCCCCTCTATTTTATCCGCAAATTTTGCATGTTTAGGTGAAGATACTGAGAATGTAATTAAAGCTGGAGCAGATATTGTCCATTTTGACGTGATGGATAACCATTATGTCCCCAATTTAACTTTCGGCCCAATGATATGTAAAGCATTGCGCGATTATGGTATTAAAGCTCCCATTGATGTACATTTGATGGTAAAACCAGTAGATAGACTGATCCCAGATTTTGCTAAAGCTGGTGCAACCTATATTACCTTTCACGCTGAAGCAAGCGAGCATATTGATCGCACATTACAATTAATTAAAGATAACGGATGTAAAGCCGGGTTAGCGTTTAATCCTGCAACACCATTGAACTATTTAGATTACGTAATAGATAAATTAGATATGATCCTAATTATGTCGGTAAATCCTGGTTTTGGTGGGCAATCTTTTATTCCACAAACCCTAAATAAATTGCGTCAAGTTCGTAAAATGATTGATAGTAATGGTTATAATATTCGCCTAGAAGTTGATGGTGGCATCAATGTTAATAATATTATTAATGTTGCAAATGCAGGCGCTGACACTTTTGTCGCAGGTTCTGCAATCTTTAATCAACCAGATTACAAAACTGTCATTGATGCTATGCGTAAAAAATTAGCTGAGGCGATTTAATGACATTAAAAAAATTAACCGATATTCAAGCTATCGCATTTGATTTGGATGGTACATTAGTCGACAGTGTTGGCGGATTAGCTGATGCCTTAGATCATGCTTTAATTAATCAGCAATTACCTGCTGCCGGTAAAGAACTTGTTTCCACTTGGGTTGGTAATGGTGTCGATATTATGATAGAACGCGCATTAACTTGGGCAAATATTAAAATTACACCAAAAATAAAAAATAATATTCATCAACTATTTGATAAAATTTATGCAACAACAGTCATAACAGGTAGTCAGCTTTTTCCTGGAGTAAAAGAAACATTAGCAGAATTAGCCAAACAACCTTTTCCAATGGCAATCGTCACCAATAAACCAACACCATTTATTGCCCCTTTATTAAAAAAATTAGCAATTAATTCTTATTTTTCTTTAATATTAGGGGGAAATGACGTAAAAGAGAAAAAACCCCATCCGGCTCCACTATATCTTACAATGGGAAAATTTGGCCTACATAAAAATCAATTATTATTTGTCGGCGATTCTCATAACGATATCTTAGCTGCTAAAGCGGCTGGCTGTCCTTGTGCGGGTTTAACTTATGGATATAACTATGGTGAATCTATCGCATTAAGTAAACCAGATTATGTATTAGATAATTTTGCCGATCTACTTCCTGCGTTAGGACTACCACCTTTGAAAATTCTGGAATCGTAATATGAATACACCCCCAATAAAATCAACTAATACTCTCAAAAAACCTATTGTATTCAGTGGGGCTCAACCGTCTGGGGAATTAACCATCGGCAACTATATTGGCGCATTACGTCAATGGGTTCACATGCAAGATAAATATGACTGTATTTATTGTATTGTTGATCAACATGCCATTACAGTCCGTCAAGATCCCAAAGAGTTAAGAAAGCGTACGCTTGATACATTAGCCTTATATCTAGCTTGCGGTATCGATGTTAAAAAAAGTATTATTTTTGTTCAATCCCATGTTCCTCAACATGCTCAACTTAGCTGGGCCCTTAACTGTTACACCTATTTTGGTGAATTAAGCCGCATGACACAATTTAAAGACAAATCAACCCGTCATGCTGAAAATATTAATGCTGGATTATTTGATTATCCAGTATTAATGGCTGCAGATATTTTACTTTACCAGACAAACCAAGTCCCGGTTGGTATTGATCAAAAACAACATTTAGAATTAAGCCGTGATATCGCTCAACGTTTTAATTCGCTCTATGGTGAAATATTTACTATACCCGATCCCTTTATTCCGGAAAAAGGCGCGCGGGTTATGTCTCTACAAGAACCGCAAAAAAAGATGTCAAAATCAGACGATAATCGCAATAATGTTATAACCTTATTAGAAAATCCTAAATCAGCAGCTAAAAAGATAAAACGTGCTGTCACTGACTCTGACGAGCCACCACAAATTTACTATGATTTAGAAAATAAACCGGGTATTTCTAATCTAATAGATATCCTTTCTGGCATAACAGCTATATCTACCTCGGAGATAGAAAAACAATTTGCTGGAAAAATGTATGGCGATCTTAAAAACACTGTTGCTGAAGCTGTTTCTGATATGTTAATAAATATCCAAAGTCGTTTTGATGAATTTCGTAATAACGAAAAATTATTAAATGATATTATGTCTGAAGGTGCTAGCAAAGCAGAGGCTCGCGCTCAAATAACGCTTAGTAAAGTTTATGATGCTATTGGTTTTATTAATCCTATAAAAAATTAACTCTCTTCTCCCCGTAAAATACGTGGGAGATTGACACTAAGAATAAATTATTTATAAAAATTAATAACAATGAAAAGTAAAATAAGAGCAAATCTTTATTTTATTAATATATTTATCAAACAAGGAAACAATATTTAGTAAAAGAAATTATTTTTTTCAACTGATTATATAAACAATTAACAGTGTTTTGTAATTTTTATTGTTATATTTTTAATTGTTATCCCAAAAATATTAGTAGGCCAGTAAGTAATCTGGCACCACTAACATTGAAAAGAAACAAACAGGTATCGTCAATGTTATTTTACTTTTTGCGCAAAACGTTTCGCAGCTTCATCCCAGTTAACAACCGACCAAAAAGCTTTAATATATTCAGGACGACGATTTTCATATTTAAGGTAATAAGCATGTTCCCAAACATCAAGCCCTAAAATAGGATAACCAGAAACACCGGAAATAGACTCACCCATTAACGGATTATCTTGATTAGCTGTCGAAACAACCGCCAGTTTTCCATCCGATTTCAAGACTAACCACGCCCAACCAGAACCGAAACGAGTTGCAGCCGCTTTTTCAAAGATTTCTTTAAAATTTTCTACACTATCAAAATCACGTTCAATTGCCGATTTCAGCTCACCTTTTAGTTCAGTACCAATTTTTAATCCAATCCAAAACATACTATGATTGGCATGCCCGCCTGCATTATTGCGTAAAAAGGTACGCTTATCAGATGGCACTTTATCTAAATTTTGAATTAAATCATATATATCAAGTTTGGCAAGCTCAGGAAAATCTTTTAAAGCATCATTGGTATTGTTGACATATGTTTGGTGATGTTTGGTATGATGGATCCTCATTGTCCTTTCATCAAAATGTGGCTCTAGTGCCCCATATTCATAAGGTAGGGAAGGTAATGTATAGCTCATTTTCATTAACTCCTGTTACTGAAATATAAAATAAATGTTTTAATCAATACTTATTTTACAAGGATTACCATCATATTGAAAACAATTATAAACAATACATTTTTTAAGGTTTTTTATTATCTATAAAAAACAACTCATTAATTACATCAAAATAAAAATTACAATAAAAAACATCAATTAAATGAATTTAAACATAATAATTAATTAACAAACAATTAAAATAAAATGAAGCAGCAACATTTACGTGATCACTAACACAAAAAAAAAACAAATTCTTACACATAGGGTTAGTTAATCGCTATTTAGCATATGATTAACCCAAATGAGGAGAAGAAAAATATGATATCAACATTCAAGTACCCCATTCCTACTGAAATTGCCGCACGTACCTTAATTAATAAAAAACAGTATTTACAAGATTATCAATTATCACTTGAAGATCCTGACGCATTTTGGCGAGAAAAAGGTCAAATCGTTGATTGGATAAAACCTTATACCAAAGTAAAAAACACTTCATTTGACCCGGGTCACATTAACATCCAATGGTTTGAAGACGGCACTTTAAATTTAAGTACTAACTGCCTAGATCGCCATTTACAATTACGTGGTGATCAAACTGCAATCATTTGGGAAGGCGATGACCCATCACAATTTTATCATATAACCTACCGCCAACTTCATCATGATGTCTGTCTATTTGCCAATGCGTTAAAAAAACTAGGCATCAAAAAAGGCGATGTTGTTGCCATTTATATGCCGATGATACCTGAATCCGCTATCGCCATGTTAGCATGCACACGCATTGGCGCTATTCACTCTGTTATCTTTGCTGGATTTTCACCAGAAGCTATTGCAGGACGCATTACTGACAGTAAAGCTAAACTTATTATTACCGCAGATGAAGGGTTAAGAGCAAATCGTACTATACCGCTGAAAAAAAATGTTGATGAAGCGTTAAAAAACCCGACTGTCAAAACAATTAATAATGTTATTGTTTTTAAGCGAACCGGTAATCAAATCGACTGGCAACAAAAACGTGATCACTGGTGGCATGAAATTATTAAAGGGCTTAACGCTGATTGTCCTGCTGAAGAAATGAATGCAGAAGATCCTTTATTTATTCTTTATACCTCAGGTTCAACAGGTAAACCAAAAGGCATTTTACACACCACTGGAGGCTATTTAGTTTATATTTCTCTTACTTTCAAATACGCCTTTGACTATCAGGCAAAAGAAACTTATTGGTGTACTGCTGATATAGGTTGGATAACAGGTCATAGTTACTTAATTTATGGCCCTCTATCCAATGGCGCCACTACGTTAATGTTTGAAGGAGTACCTAACTATCCAAGTATAAACCGTATGAGCCAAGTAATTGATAAACATAAAGTAAATATTTTATATACTGCACCAACGGCAATACGTGCTTTGATGGCCGAAGGTGATAAAGCTATTGAAGGTACCCAGCGTAATTCTTTAAAAATTTTAGGCTATGTCGGTGAACCTATTAACCCAGAAGCTTGGGAATGGTACTACAAAAAAATAGGTAATAGCCATTGCCCTATTATTGATACATGGTGGCAAACTGAAACCGGCGGTTTTATGCTTTTACCTTTACCGGGAGCTACTGAACTTAAACCAGGATCTGCCACATTACCTTTTTTTGGTATTAAGCCCGAGCTTATTGATAACTTGGGTAATTTACTTGAAGGTATTGCTGAAGGCAATCTTGTCATCATGGATTCGTGGCCAGGGCAAGCTAGAACAATTTATGGTGACCATGAACGCTTTGAACAAACCTATTTTTCACTATTTAAAGGTATGTATTTCAGTGGGGACGGTGCTCGCCGCGATGAAGACGGTTATTATTGGATAACCGGTCGTGTTGACGACGTTTTAAATATTTCGGGCCATCGTTTAGGTACAGCCGAAATCGAATCCGCACTTGTAGCCTTCCCTAAAATTGCTGAGGCTGCCGTCGTTGGTGTTCCACATAATATTAAAGGACAAGCAATTTACGCCTACATTACATTAAATCATGGAGAAAAACCTTCAACAGAACTTTATAATGACGTACGCAATTGGGTGCGTAAAGAAATTGGTCCAATAGCCACACCAGATATTCTTCATTGGACTGATGCTTTACCAAAAACTCGCTCAGGTAAAATTATGCGACGTATTCTAAGAAAGATTGCCACTGGTGATATAAACAATTTAGGAGATACATCAACCTTAGCCGATCCTAGTGTTGTTGAAAAATTACTAGAAGAAAAGGATTCAATCAATATTTCTAGTTAGATTAGTCAATTACCAATAATAAACTCTAAAAATATTAACAAAGATGGTCGATAAAATAGATATAATTCAACTATAAAATATATTATTCATTAACATAGATTTATTATTTATATAGAAAAGCCACCTTTATAGGTGGCCTTGATATTTTAAGCTTAGCAGTTCCCTACTCTCACATGGGGAGACCCCACACTACCATCGGCACTACGGCATTTCACTTCTGAGTTCGGCATGGGATCAGGTGGAGCTACCGCGCTATAGCTACTAAGCAAATTCTTTTCTATTTATATTCTATCGAACATTCAAATAGCGCATTCATCAAATTAATAATTAAAATTATAGATAAACAACGACTAACCAAACTGTCCTGTCACATATTTATTTCACTAATGGCCTCAGCCATTAGCATTAAATTAACGTCTGGCAGCTCCCTACTCTCACATGGGGAGACCCCACACTACCATCGGCGCTACGGCATTTCACTTCTGAGTTCGGCATGGGATCAGGTGGCACCACCGCGCTATTACCGCCAGACAAATTCTTTTTTCGCTATCCTGTTTCGTTACGCTACTGCCTCGGGCGCTCATCTCGGCTGCCTCTCGCTATGCGCAGGCCATCTCGCCCGTTGACTTCTAGCGCCGTAACCGCTTACAGGCACCAATCTCTGAACAAGCTAAAATCTCTTCTCTCTTCTCAAAACACCTTCGGTGTTGTCAGGTTAAGCCTCTCGGGTCATTAGTACTGGTTAGCTCAACGTATCGCTACGCTTACACACCCAGCCTATCTACGTCCTCGTCTCGAACACCCCTTATAGGACATTACTGTCAGGGAAGACTCATCTTGAGGCAAGTTTCCCGCTTAGATGCTTTCAGCGGTTATCTCTTCCGCACTTAGCTACCAGGCGATGCCATTGGCATGACAACCTGTACACCAGTGGTGCGTCCACTCCGGTCCTCTCGTACTAGGAGCAGCCCCCCTCAATCTTCCTTCGCCCACGACAGATAGGGACCGAACTGTCTCACGACGTTCTAAACCCAGCTCGCGTACCACTTTAAATGGCGAACAGCCATACCCTTGGGACCTACTTCAGCCCCAGGATGTGATGAGCCGACATCGAGGTGCCAAACACCGCCGTCGATATGAACTCTTGGGCGGTATCAGCCTGTTATCCCCGGAGTACCTTTTATCCGTTGAGCGATGGCCCTTCCATTCAGAACCACCGGATCACTAAGACCTACTTTCGTACCTGCTCGCGCCGTCACGCTCGCAGTCAAGCTGGCTTATGCCTTTGCACTAACCTCACGATGTCCGACCGTGATTAGCCAACCTTCGTGCTCCTCCGTTACTCTTTGGGAGGAGACCGCCCCAGTCAAACTACCCACCAGACACTGTCCTCAGCCCGGATTACGGGCCCAAGTTAGAACATCAAACATTAAAGGGTGGTATTTCAACGTCGGCTCCATGCGAACTGGCGTCCACACTTCAAAGCCTCCCACCTATCCTACACATCAAGGCTCAATGTTCAGTGTCAAGCTATAGTAAAGGTTCACGGGGTCTTTCCGTCTTGCCGCGGGTACACTGCATCTTCACAGCGAGTTCAATTTCACTGAGTCTCGGGTGGAGACAGCCTGGCCATCATTACGCCATTCGTGCAGGTCGGAACTTACCCGACAAGGAATTTCGCTACCTTAGGACCGTTATAGTTACGGCCGCCGTTTACTGGGGCTTCGATCAAGAGCTTCGCCTTACGGCTTACCCCATCAATTAACCTTCCAGCACCGGGCAGGCGTCACACCGTATACGTCCACTTTCGTGTTTGCACAGTGCTGTGTTTTTAATAAACAGTTGCAGCCAGCTGGTATCTGCGACTGGCTTCAGCTCCATGGGCGAACCACTTCACCTAACGCCAGCGTGCCTTCTCCCGAAGTTACGGCACCATTTTGCCTAGTTCCTTCACCCGAGTTCTCTCAAGCGCCTGAGTATTCTCTACCTAACCACCTGTGTCGGTTTGGGGTACGATTAATGGTTACCTATCGCTTAGAGGCTTTTCCTGGAAGCCGGGCATCAACTACTTCACCACCTTAGTGGCTCGTCATCACGCCTCAGTGTCTTGGTCATGCGGATTTGCCGGCATAACCCACCTACACGCTTAAACCGGGACAACCGTCGCCCGGATAGCCTAGCCTTCTCCGTCCCCTTCGCAGTCACCCTTAGTACGGGAATATTAACCCGTTTCCCATCGACTACGCTTTTCAGCCTCGCCTTAGGGTCGACTTACCCTGCCCCGATTAACGTTGGACAGGAACCCTTGGTCTTTCGGCGAGCGGGTTTTCACCCGCTTTATCGTTACTTATGTCAGCATTCGCACTTCTGATACCTCCAGCAGACCTCTCAGTCCACCTTCGACGGCTTACAGAACGCTCCCCTACCCAACAACATTGCTGTCGCTGCCGCAGCTTCGGTGCATGGTTTAGCCCCGTTACATCTTCCGCGCAGGCCGACTCGACCAGTGAGCTATTACGCTTTCTTTAAATGATGGCTGCTTCTAAGCCAACATCCTGGCTGTCTAAGCCTTCCCACTTCGTTTCCCACTTAACCATGACTTTGGGACCTTAGCTGGCGGTCTGGGTTGTTTCCCTCTTCACGACGGACGTTAGCACCCGCCGTGTGTCTCCCGTGATTACATTCTTCGGTATTCGGAGTTTGCATCGGGTTGGTAAGTCGGGATGACCCCCTAGCCGAAACAGTGCTCTACCCCGAAGATGAGTTCACGAGGCGCTACCTAAATAGCTTTCGGGGAGAACCAGCTATCTCCCGGTTTGATTGGCCTTTCACCCCAGCCACAAGTCATCCGCTAATTTTTTCAACATTAGTCGGTTCGGTCCTCCAGTTAGTGTTACCCAACCTTCAACCTGCCCATGGCTAGATCACCGGGTTTCGGGTCTATACCCTGCAACTTGACGCCCAGTTAAGACTCGGTTTCCCTACGGCTCCCTATGCGGTTAACCTTGCTACAGAATATAAGTCGCTGACCCATTATACAAAAGGTACGCAGTCACCCCATCCTCAAATGTCCCGCTTGTCTTTGCGGCCAATCTTGTCCGCTTTTTTAACTTCCGCTGCTCGTGTACTTTTAGGTACACTGCGCTGCGGCTTGAAAAAACCGAACAACCTTGTTGGCAAAGCCTGCGCTGTTATTGTGATGGTATGCCATCACCCAACTGCCGAGGCACTTGAGTGATGGGGCTCCCACTGCTTGTACGTACACGGTTTCAGGTTCTTTTTCACTCCCCTCGCCGGGGTTCTTTTCGCCTTTCCCTCACGGTACTGGTTCACTATCGGTCAGTCAGGAGTATTTAGCCTTGGAGGATGGTCCCCCCATATTCAGACAGGATAACACGTGTCCCGCCCTACTCTTCGAGCTCACCATACTAACATCTTCGGATGCAGGGCTATCACCCTTTATTGCGCGCCTTTCCAGACCCTTCTCCTGATGCTAATATCGATGCTGACTCTGGGCTGCTCCCCGTTCGCTCGCCGCTACTGGGGGAATCTCGGTTGATTTCTTTTCCTCGGGGTACTGAGATGTTTCAGTTCCCCCGGTTCGCCTCGTTTGACTATGTATTCATCAAACGATAGTGCATTAATGCACTGGGTTTCCCCATTCGGACATCGCCGGCTATAACGCTTCATATCAGCTTACCGACGCTTTTCGCAGATTAGCACGTCCTTCATCGCCTCTGACTGCCTAGGCATCCACCGTGTACGCTTCATTCGCTTAACCTCACAACCCGAAGATGTCTTTATTTCACTATCATTCTGATAGGTTATGGCTGCGCGTACAGTAATTCTTTGTTGGGTAGTGCTCGCAATGCTCACGTACTTTTGTACGCTGCGCTTGCTGCGCGCTGGCCGCCTCGAATTCCTGACTGCTCGCTCATAACGCCTGCCTTCCTGACTGTGATGACACTTCACGTTGGAGTATTGAGAGTTCTCCACATTATTTTCTCAATAATGTGTGTTTCAATTTTTAGCTTGTTCCAGATTGTTAAAGAGCATAATTGTTAAACCAACTCGTTGAATTGGCTTAATCATTATCAAGTAAAGCACCGGCTTCACACATCGGTTCATGCGCGGCCTTTCTAATCACCGAAGTGGCGTCCCCTAGGGGATTCGAACCCCTGTTACCGCCGTGAAAGGGCGATGTCCTAGGCCTCTAGACGAAGGGGACTACAAGGTCTTCAGTCAATCTTAGATTGGCTTTACTCTCATCTTCATCAGACAATCTGTGTGAACACTCACATTCCATCTATCTCGGTAAGGAGGTGATCCAACCGCAGGTTCCCCTACGGTTACCTTGTTACGACTTCACCCCAGTCATGAATCACAAAGTGGTAAGCGCCATCCCGAAGGTTAAGCTACCTACTTCTTTTGCAACCCACTCCCATGGTGTGACGGGCGGTGTGTACAAGGCCCGGGAACGTATTCACCGCGACATGCTGATCCGCGATTACTAGCGATTCCGACTTCATGGAGTCGAGTTGCAGACTCCAATCCGGACTTCGACGTACTTTCTGAGTTCCGCTTCCCCTCGCAGGCTCGCCTCTCTCTGTATACGCCATTGTAGCACGTGTGTAGCCCTACTCGTAAGGGCCATGATGACTTGACGTCATCCCCACCTTCCTCCGGTTTATCACCGGCAGTCTCCTTTGAGTTCCCGACCGTATCGCTGGCAACAAAGGATAAGGGTTGCGCTCGTTGCGGGACTTAACCCAACATTTCACAACACGAGCTGACGACAGCCATGCAGCACCTGTCTCAGCGCTCCCGAAGGCACGCCTCTATCTCTAAAGGCTTCGCTGGATGTCAAGAGTAGGTAAGGTTCTTCGCGTTGCATCGAATTAAACCACATGCTCCACCGCTTGTGCGGGCCCCCGTCAATTCATTTGAGTTTTAACCTTGCGGCCGTACTCCCCAGGCGGTCGATTTAACGCGTTAGCTCCGGAGGCCACAGTTCATGACCACAACCTCCAAATCGACATCGTTTACAGCGTGGACTACCAGGGTATCTAATCCTGTTTGCTCCCCACGCTTTCGCACATGAGCGTCAGTCTCTGTCCAGGGGGCCGCCTTCGCCACCGGTATTCCTCCACATCTCTACGCATTTCACCGCTACACATGGAATTCTACCCCCCTCTACAAGACTCTAGCTAACCAGTCTTGAATGCCATTCCCAGGTTAAGCCCGGGGATTTCACATCCAACTTAATTAACCGCCTGCGTGCCCTTTACGCCCAGTAATTCCGATTAACGCTCGCACCCTCCGTATTACCGCGGCTGCTGGCACGGAGTTAGCCGGTGCTTCTTCTGTCGCTAACGTCAATTGCTAAGAATATTAACCTTAACACCTTCCTCACGACTGAAAGTACTTTACAACCCGAAGGCCTTCTTCATACACGCGGCATGGCTGCATCAGGCTTGCGCCCATTGTGCAATATTCCCCACTGCTGCCTCCCGTAGGAGTCTGGGCCGTGTCTCAGTCCCAGTGTGGCTGATCATCCTCTCAGACCAGCTAGAGATCGTCGCCTAGGTGAGCCTTTACCCCACCTACTAGCTAATCTCATATGGGTTCATCCGAAGGTGTGAGGCCTAATGGTCCCCCACTTTGCTCCTTAGAGATTATGCGGTATTAGCCACCGTTTCCAGTGGTTATCCCCCGCCTTCGGCCAGATCCCCATACCTTACTTCACCCGTCCGCCGCTCGCCGGCAAGAAAGCAGCTTTCTCCCGCTGCCGCTCGACTTGCATGTGTTAGGCCTGCCGCCAGCGTTCAATCTGAGCCATGATCAAACTCTTCAATTAAAAGTTTGATGCTCAAAGAATGTTTTACTGGCCGTAACGCTTCTTTTTGCCGCTTTGTCGACGTTTTAACGCCTTCGCTGTGGCCCAAAATCACGTTACTGCTTATTAGTTCATATATGAATTAACTGTTTTGTCACTCTTCAAGACTTAATCTTCAAATAGTTTTTGATGATGTCTTGCGAGTGCCCACACAGATTGTCTGATTAATTGTTAAAGAGCGTGCGACCCAGGTCGCGAGGTGGCGTATATTACGCTTTTCACCTGTAAAGTCAAGTAGTTATTTCTACTTTTCTTTACCCTAAGTCGATAAAATCCTCTTTAATTGATTCGTTCTATCCTGACTCAGTGGGGGCGCATTATAGGGAGTTTTACGCGGCAGGCAAGCAATAATTTGTAAACTTTAGCTGTTTGCTCTTTTTTTCGACAAAAACAATTTATTTATGCTTTAGCTAGCTCTAAATTTAAATTTTAAATTTATTGATAAGAATTATTTAGAAACAATTACCTAGCACAAAGCTATATAAGCAATGATTCATTAGATATCTGTTAGTGCTATAATTTTCTAAAATAAATAAAAGATAATCTATTTTAAAATCTGATTTATTTCTGTTTACCTTATTTTTTAGGTTATTAAATGTTAAAAACAACACAAAATATGTTTGGACTACCAGTCATAGCCGCAATGGCCTTTTTTATGCAGAGCCTAGATGCAACTATTTTAAATACTGCATTGCCTGATATAGCTAAAAGTCTTAATCATTCTCCTTTAGCAATGCAATCTGCTGTAATAAGTTATACATTAACTGTTGCTCTCCTTATTCCTATCAGTGGATGGTTAGCAGATCGTTTTGGTACAAGAAAAATTTTTATCTTTGCAGTTAGTCTATTTTCTTTAGGATCCTTCTTATCTGCAATGTCATTATCATTAGAATTTTTGGTTTTTTCTCGCATCATTCAAGGAATAGGCGGTGCAATGATGATGCCTGTTGCACGTCTAGCATTATTGCGAGCTTATCCACGCAGTGAATTACTACCTATTTTAAATTTTGTTACTATTCCTGGATTAGTTGGGCCTATATTAGGACCTTTACTGGGTGGTTTTTTAGTAACTTATACCAGTTGGCATTGGATATTTATTATTAATATTCCTATTGGTTTATTAGGTATTTTATATGCACTAAAACATATGCCTGATTTTAAAATGCCTAAACGCTGCTTTTATACCACAGGATTTATTCTTTTTGGTACAGGGATTGTGATGCTAACAGTGAGTTTAGATTTTTTTAATAACAAAAAATTAACCAATTATGCACCATTAATTCTAATTATGGGCGGCATTTTTTTACTTTTTCTTTATGTATTGCACGCAAAAAAAATCTCTTATTCGATTATTCCATTAAGTTTATTTAGTACAAGAACATTTTCTATCGGCATAGCTGGTAACATTATGACCCGTTTAGGTACAGGCTGTATTCCGTTTTTAATGCCGTTAATGTTACAAGTAGGATTTGGACACCCAGCGGTTACAGCTGGTTTAATGATGGCTCCAATGGCGATAGGCTCTATATCGGCAAAATCTGTTGTGACAAAAATATTAACTAACTATGGCTATAAAAAAACACTTTTTACAATAACATTTATTATTGGTTTAATTATTACTCAATTTTCATTGCAGTAACCTAATATGCCAATTTATGTTTTGATAATTCCTTTATTTTTACTGGGTGCAGTAATGTCTACACAATTTACAGCTATGAATACACTTACTCTAGCAGATTTAACTGAAAGCAATGCCAGTTCTGGTAATAGTATGTTAGCTGTAACCCAACAACTTGCTATCAGTTTTGGTATTGCGAGTAGTGCCGCAATTTTACACTTTTTTGAGTCGCTGCCTTATGGTGATCACATTGATAATTTTCATTATACATTTATTACTATAGGTCTAATTACGCTATCTTCTTCATTTATTTTCCTTCTGTTACAGCAAGAAGATGGACAAAATTTAATTAATAAAAAAGATCCTCAACAGTAAATATTTCGCGTAAATAGAACAAACCTAAAATAAATTAGGTTTATTTTTTTTTAATGAATTTACTAAAATTCAATAAATTAATTTGCAATAATTTTTTTAGACAGGAGAAGAGTATATGCAATTAGCTGAACGCATCGCTCAATTGAGCAACTACCTAGAAACTGGTTTATATGAACGGCAGCATACTATTCGCCTTTGTTTATTAGCCGCATTATCGGGAGAAAGTGTTTTTCTACTAGGTCCACCTGGTATTGCTAAAAGTATGATAGCCAGGCGGATAAAACAAGCCTTTAAAACAGTTAATTCATTTGAATATCTAATGACTCGTTTTTCAACGCCAGAAGAAATTTTCGGCCCACTTTCTATTCAAGCATTAAAAGAAGAAGGACGTTATCAGCGTTTAACGACAGGCTATTTACCTAATGCCGAAATTATCTTCCTTGACGAGATCTGGAAAGCCGGCCCTGCTATATTAAATACGCTGTTAACGGCAATTAACGAAAAAAAATTTAGAAATGGCTTTCAAGAAGAAAGTATTCCAATGCGATTACTTATCACCGCTTCTAATGAACTGCCAGAATCAGATAGTAGTCTTGAAGCTTTATATGATCGTATGCTTATTCGTTTATGTCTAAATAAAGTTCATAAAAAACAGAACTTTAGGGCATTATTAAATAGCCAAAAAGAAGAGAGTGTAAATATTGTTCCCAAACAACTTCAAATAAGTAATGAAGAATACGAAGAGTGGCAAGTAGAAATTAGCCAAATAAAACTACCGGATAATTGCTTTGAAATAATTTATCAATTAAGGCAACAAATTGATAATTTAGTTCCATCACCTTATATTTCTGATCGTCGTTGGAAAAAAGCTATCCATTTACTTCAAGCTAGTGCTTTTTTTAATGGGCGAGATGCAATATCACCTTTAGATATTATTTTATTTAAAGATTGCCTTTGGCATGATTTGCAATCCTTACAGCTATTAACACAATTAATTACTACGTTATTAATAGAAGAAGGTTGGCAACAACAAGCTATCACTAAGAAAATAGATGATCTTCATAATGAATGGCAGCAATCAACCCAAATTAATAATAATAAAACCGCTTTTAAATTAAAGAAAGAAAATCGTCTATTCAATCGCATTCCACATTATTCTGTATCCAAGCAAATTAATGAAAAAAACATAACATTATTTTTACATACCCCGCTTGTTTTACATAATATAAAAGTTATTTCAATTACATTAGATAAAAATTCAATCAACGATACATTAAATAAAGGAAAAATTTCTACTCGACTTAATGGTATTGGTTATCCTCAATTAATTTCAGCGCAAGTTAATAGCAAAAATCAATTGCAAGTGCTGGATGCAAGTAGAAAATCATCAACACTTTATTTAAACGAAAAAATAGATGAAAATAAATTAGATAAAAAATGGCTGGAAAAGCTCGAACAACTTAATTATTTAATTCAACAACAAAAATCTTTATTTAGTCATCATCAACCTTGTTTTTTTATTGAAAATCATTGGCTAGCAACTATTGAGCAAAGCTTTTTAACTCTAACAGAAAAATTATCTCAATTAAGAACGCAGATGATGAGCAAATAATCTATGTTAAATATCACAACGATTGATATGTTACTCTCCATTAATGAAATGGAGCTAATAGAAGAAATTGTTTTAACATTGCTTGCCACACCTCAATTAGTCCTTTTTTTCGAAAAGTATCCTAATCTTAAGCCTGTATTATTAAAAGATCTTTTAGCATGGAAAAAAAATTTATATCGTCAATTACAAGAGACCCTGTTACCAATTAAATTAACCGAAGAATTTACACTTTATCAGCAAAATTTAGCTATTGATGCAATAAAGTTTTTTGGCAATCTTCCGGTAACTATTAATAAACTAACGGACATAGACTCTACTTTTGTGCAAGAAGCCAATTATTTACAGGAAAGAATATCTCATGATCCCGCTGGACAATCGCTATTTATTCAACGCTGGCGTCTTAACCTTATTATTGAAGTGACAACTTTTAATAAACTGTTATTAGAGCAGGAAAAAGAACAATTATTGGCTGAATTAGAGCAACGATTGAAATTAACCGGAAATTTGACAGAAATTTTTAATCAAGATAATCAGTCTGCTGGTAAATTATGGGATATTAATAAAGGAGTTTTAACGCAATCTTCTAATAATATTCAATTGTTAATTCAGTATAGTCATTTTTTACAACAACAAGCTGAATTAGAAAAATTAGCCGAACTTTTAGGTAGAAGTAATCCGTTGAAATCTCAACAAAAAAAGCAGCAAATAATAGAGTCAAAAATCTTATTGGAAAAAATACCTGACCAAATACCAGAGCAAATTAGTGGTATAAATCACGGTAATGATATTTTACGTCTTTTACCCAGTGAATTAGCTATGCTTGGATTAGAAGAACTTGAATTTGAATTTTATCGCAAATTAGTCGAAAAACAGTTACTTACATACCGGTTACAAGGCGATAATTGGCAGCAACGCAAGATATTACATCCATCTATCAAGCATGAAGAAAAGCAACAACTAAAAGGGCCATTCATTGTATGTATTGACACTTCAGGTTCAATGGGAAAATTTAATGAGCATTGTGCTAAAGCTTTTTGTCTTGCTTTAATGAAAATAGCCATGCGTGACAACCGTCAGTGTCACATTATTCTATTTTCCATGGAAGTTATTCATTACGATTTATTAAACAATGATGGATTAGAGCAATTAATACAATTTTTTAATCAAACATTTAGTGGAGGAACCGATTTAGCTGCTTGTTTAAACAAATGCGTAGAAAAAATGCAACAACGGCAATGGAAAGATACAGATGTCGTTGTAATTTCAGATTTTATTGCTCAACGACTACCTGATAATTTAGTAAAAAAAATAAAAATTCAACAAGCTAATCAACAACATTTTCATGCTGTTACATTATCTAAATATGGAAAACCCGGTATCCTAAACATTTTCGATTACATCTGGCATTTTGATACCGGGCTAAAAAGTCGATTAACACGCTATTGGAAATAATTACAGCATATCCGCAATAACTGCATGACTTTCCGGTGACCATACACTACATTGAACTTGCCCAATATGCTTTTTCTGCAGTAATAACATTACTAAACGAGATTGTCCAATACCGCCACCTATTGTTTGTGGCATTTGACCTTTTATCAATGCTTGATGCCATTCAAAAGACATTCTATCTTCATCACCTGTGATTGCTAATTGGTATGTAAGCGCATCTGTATCAACACGGATCCCCATTGAAGAAATTTCAAATGCATCCTGTAAAATAGGGTTCCAAACAATAATATCACCATTTAAACCGGCATAACCCTCACCGTTAGGTGTTGTCCAATCATCATAATCAGGAGCACGTACATCGTGAGCAAGGCCATGCGATAATTTGCCACCAATACCAATAAGAAAAACTGCACCTAATTCTTTAGCTATTTCACGTTCTCTTCCTTTAGCATCAAGATCAGGATAGCGTTGTAATAGTTCTTCACTATGAATAAAATGAATTTGCTCAGGTAAGAACGGATCTAAATCAAATTCTGTGCTAACTGCTTTTTCTGTTTCCTTGATTGCTTGATAAATTTTCATTACCGTCTGTTTTAAATAATCAAGAGAGCGCTCATCTTTAAGCATTACTTTTTCCCAATCCCACTGATCTACAAATACAGAATGAATCGGTGTCAGACGATCTTCATCTGGACGCAATGCTTTCATATGGGTATAAAGCCCTTGTCCAGGTTTAAAATCAAAACGACCTAACGTCTTACGTTTCCATTTAGCCAATGAGTGTACAACTTCAAAAACAGAATCTGGCATCGATTTTACTTTAACTTGCACTGCTTTTTCACGACCAGAAAGGTTATCCTGAACCCCATCACCGAGACGACTTAAGATAGGTGCTTGAACTTCAATTAAAGCTAACTCTTTTTCTAATAAACGTGAAAAATATGATTTAACAAAACTAATTTGTTGTTGTTTTTCGATGAATGACTTTTCCATTTTCTTACCCCATAATCTGTAGCATTATTTGCTTTGTTATACAGATTAAGCAATAAATCAGGCTATAAATTCAATATACTTAATAAAAAAAAGTCATTATGATTTATAATATTTAAAATATATCCTTTAAAAATAGATAATCGTTAAAAATGGTGTTTTAAAATGGCTGAAAATTATCAGATCGATAATCTGGATCGTGACATACTTAATGAACTAATGAGAAATGCACGGATCCCTTACGCTGAAATGGCTAAAAAATTTGCGGTAAGTCCTGGTACGATACATGTCCGAGTCGAAAAAATGAAACAAGCAGGGATTATTGTAGGAACGCGGGTAGATATTAGTGTTAAGCAATTAGGTTTTGATGTCTGTTGCTTTATTGGCATTATTTTGAAAAGCGCAAAAGATTACCATACGGCCCTGAAAAAACTTGATGAATTAGACGAAGTGGTCGAAGTCTACTACACAACCGGACAATATAGTATATTTATTAAGGTAATGTGTCGATCCATTGATGAGTTACAAGACGTTCTTATTAATAAGATACAGACAATAGATGAGATCCAATCTACTGAAACTTTGATCTCTTTACAAAATCCAATAATGCGTACTATCAATCCATAAAAAATATAATAACCATATTATCCACAGGTAGATCCCAGCTCATTCACAGCATACAATAGCTATTGTTTTAAAAAATGAGGTTCATAATGACAAAAGTAACGTTGATAACAGGTAGCACTATGGGCAGCGCCGAATATGTTGCTGAGCATGTCGCTGAAATATTGGAAAAATATGGTTTCGACACTGAAATAACATACGGTCCATCCTTAAAAGAGCTACCAATAAAAGGTATTTGGTTAATAGTATGCTCTACCCATGGAGCAGGTGAACTACCTGAAAATATACAACCTCTAGCAAAAGAGATCAGCGAAGAAAAACCAGATCTTAGCCAGATTAATTATGGTGCGATTGGAATAGGCAGCAAGGAATATGATACTTTTTGTGGAGCCATCCATATATTAGATCTACTACTAAAGGATCATCATGCAAAACGCGTAGGTGAACTATTAGAGATTGATATTCTAGAATATGACGTGCCGGAAGAAGCCGCAGAAATTTGGATCGAAAAGTGGAAAAATAATATTACAGATTTGAATAAATAAAACTTAAACAAAATGTGGATAACTTTGCGAAAAAGTAGGGAATAACCCGTAGTTATCCAGAGTATAAGCTTGAATGCCAGTAATGCCTGTGTATAACTAGCTATATTAATCCCAGCTTATACGGCATAGGATCACCTATCATTCACAGCTAAAGATCATAAATAACATAATGATCTTCTTAGGCTATTTACGTTTATCCACAGAAGATCGTGATCCTAATAAAAGATCTAATAAAGAGATCTTTAAATAAAAAGATCTTATTTATATTAAGCAAGGATCATATAACTTGCCTCTTTGCAAAACTCGAGTAAAATTCATCCCCCAAGACATTTTTAACACTAAGGTTCATACATGTTTTACCCAGAACTATTTGACGTCATTATTATTGGTGGAGGCCACGCTGGTACTGAAGCAGCTATGGCTGCTGCTCGTATGGGACGTCAAACTTTACTCCTAACCCATAACATTGATACTTTGGGTCAAATGTCATGCAATCCAGCTATCGGCGGAATAGGTAAAGGACATCTGGTTAAAGAAATTGATGCCTTAGGTGGCATTATGGCTATTGCAACTGATAAAGCGGGGATCCAATTTAGAACGCTCAATGCAAGTAAAGGACCAGCAGTGCAAGCAACAAGAGCTCAAACTGATCGTGTACTTTATAAGCAAGCGATTAGAAGTGCTCTAGAAAATCAAAATAATCTAATGATCTTTCAACAAGCTGTTGAAGACTTGATCATAGAAAACGATCAAATTATTGGCGTGATAACCAAAATGGGATTAAAATTTCACGCAAAATCTGTCGTACTAACAGTAGGTACCTTCCTTGACGGTAAGATCCACATAGGATTAGAAAATTATAGTGGAGGCAGAGCAGGTGATCCTCCTGCTATTAATCTATCGCATAGGTTAAGAGAACTACCTTTACGGGTAGATCGACTTAAAACAGGTACACCGCCTAGAATAGATGCAAGAACTATCGATTTTGCCCAATTAGCTCCGCAATTTGGTGATGATCCTACACCTATTTTCTCTTTTATTGGAGCTGCGGAGCAACACCCACAACAATTACCTTGCTACATAACTTATACGAATGAAAAAACTCACCAGGTGATCCGTGATAATTTAGATCGTAGTCCTATGTATGCAGGTATTATTGAAGGAATCGGTCCCCGTTACTGCCCTTCTATTGAAGATAAAGTTATGCGATTTGCTGATCGTTCTGCACATCAAATCTTCCTTGAGCCAGAAGGTCTATCTAGCAATGAAATTTATCCTAATGGAATTTCTACTAGCTTACCTTTTGATGTACAAATGCAAATTATTCATTCAATGAAAGGTCTAGAAAATGCTCGTATTATTCGACCGGGATATGCTATTGAATATGATTTTTTTGATCCTCGAGATTTAAAACCCACTTTAGAAAGTAAATTTATCAAAGGGTTATTTTTTGCTGGTCAGATTAATGGAACGACTGGCTATGAAGAAGCCGCAGCACAAGGATTATTAGCCGGCCTTAACGCAGCTCGTTATGCTTTTGAACAAGAAGGGTGGTACCCTCGTCGTGATCAAGCCTACATTGGTGTTTTAGTTGATGATCTTTGTACACTAGGTACTAAAGAACCCTATAGAATGTTTACTTCACGAGCAGAATATCGTCTTATGCTGCGTGAAGACAACGCTGATCTTCGTTTAACGGAAAAAGGCTACGAACTTGGTTTAATCGATGAAAACCGTTGGCAAAAATTTTGTCGTAAAGTTGAATTAATAGAACGAGAACGCCAACGACTATGTAATCTTTGGTTACATCCTAATTCAGATAAAATTGGTGATCTTAATGAAGTGTTAACTGTTCCGCTTTCAAAAGAAGCGAATGGCGAAGATTTACTTCGGCGCCCTGAAATGAGTTACAAACTACTTACTTCGTTAAACTATTTTTCACCGGCAATTGATGATCCTCAAGTCACAAATCAAGTTGAAATTCAAGTAAAGTATGAAGGTTATATTACTCGTCAACAAGAAGAAATAGAGAGACAACTCCGTAATGAATATACTGCATTACCAACTAATCTAGACTACACGCAAATTACTGGTCTTTCTAATGAAGTCATTGCCAAGCTCAATGATCATAAACCTAGTTCTATCGGTCAAGCGTCGCGAATATCAGGTATTACGCCAGCCGCAATATCCATATTATTAGTTTGGTTAAAAAAACAAGGTTTATTACGTCGGAGTGCTTAAAATGAGCTTAATAACCTATTTTAAAACTTTATTAGATAAAACAGATATTATTTTGACAAATCAGCAAATACAGCAGCTAATTGCCTATATTGAATTATTAAATAAATGGAATAAAACATATAATTTAACTTCAGTTAGATCACCTGAACAAATGATTATTCGTCATATTTTAGATAGCATAATTGTAGATAAATATCTTGTTGGTAAACGATTTATTGATGTTGGAACAGGCCCTGGATTACCGGGTATACCACTTGCTATTGTTCGCCCGAATGCTCATTTCACACTGTTAGATAGTTTGGGAAAACGAGTCAGATTTTTACGACAAATACAACATGAATTGATGCTTAAAAACATAGAGCCTATCCAAAAACGAGTTGAACAATACCAACCGGTAGAAAAATTTGATGGCATTATAAGCCGGGCATTTGCTTCATTGCAGGATATGCTTTCTTGGTGTCAGCATCTTCCAAAGCAAAACGGAGGGCAATTCTATGCACTTAAAGGAACACTTTCCACAAATGAAATATCAACTTTTCCAGCTAATTTTAAGCTAAATAAAATTATTTCATTGGATGTACCTGGCCTCGATGAACAGCGACATTTAGTGATGTTGGGGTTCAATTAATATTGTTTTTGATCAAAAAAAGTGACATTTTTTGGTCATAAAAAATAAATTTTTAAATGTTACTGTAATTTTTATATTAAAATTTTAAAAAGAAATGATGTTAACTTTTCTGTTACATATTAGTAACTGAAAGAGATGATAAATTTATTGTATTCTTACATTATTAATTAGTTACATAAAAATATCTAAATGTATTTTTCCTATTTATTTTCAATAAAAAAATAATTAGTATTTCAGAAATAATTTTTTATCTTTGATTTTTCAATTTTTTTATTCGATTTTTTTTTAAGTAAATAAATAACCATATTGAAATGTGATAAAGATCATATTTCCAAAATTAATATAATTAAATAATAGTAATTAAATTGACTTAAATTTGTTTATTTTCGTGTTGGATCGAAAAATTTAAATATTTGTTCACGTTTTCGCTACTTATAGATTGAATTCATTTTTAGGGGCCGTATAATTTGCAGGTTTTTGTCTCTTGACACTCTTGAACAAAGACAGTTTTATACGCACTCAGCAATTAAAGATTTAAAATACTGGGAGAAAAAATAAGAGTCATGTCTGTATCCCTCTACAACGGTAAAATTGCTTTAAAACTGTTGTTATTTCAGTTAATGGCGCTTGTAATCCTGAGTATGGCTTTCTACATGAATAGTGTAGAATGGTGCTTATCTGCTTTTGCGGGTGGGTTCGCATGTTGGTTACCTAATGCTTTGTTTATGCTGTTAATACGTTATCAAAAGGCAGTGAAAAAAGATGTTCCTATTCACATTGCATGGTTTTTTACCATTGGTGAGGGAGTCAAAGTTATTATAACAATAACTGTGTTGGTAATTGCTTTGAGTATATTTAAAGCAGAATTTTTGCCATTAGGTTTGACCTATTTAGCTATGTTGATTATTCACATCATTACACCAGTTGTAATTAGATAGTGAGCATTTTTAAACAACAAAAGGGTAAAAGACATCATGTCTGCATCAGGAGAAGTGATGACTGCGGGAAGTTACATAGGACACCATCTAAATAATCTTCAGTTGGACCTGCGTACCTTCAAATTAGTTGATCCCCATAACAACAATGATCCAACGTTTTGGACGTTAAATATTGACTCGCTTTTTTTCTCAGTTGTCCTTGGAATCATCTTCTTGTGGCTCTTTAGAAAAATTGCCATTAATGCAACCAGTGGCGTACCTGGTAAATTACAAACTGCAATAGAATTAGTTATCGGTTTTGTCGATAATACCGTTCGTGATATGTATCATGGTAAGAGCAAAGTCATTGCACCTTTAGCGTTGACGGTGTTTGTTTGGGTGTTGTTAATGAATACCATGGATTTGTTGCCAATCGATTTACTTCCCTATATAGGAGAACATTACCTGGGATTGCCTGCATTGCGTGTTGTTCCAACCGCGGATGTAAGCATTACTATGTCAATGGCGATTGGTGTATTTATCTTGATCATTTTCTACAGTATCAAAATGAAAGGATTAAGTGGATTTACGAAAGAGTTAACTTTACAACCATTCAATCATCCTATTTTCATTCCTGTCAATTTGATTTTAGAAGGTGTTAGCCTGCTGTCTAAACCAGTATCTTTAGGTTTACGATTATTCGGTAATATGTATGCAGGTGAATTGATCTTCATTCTTATTGCGGCTTTGTTGCCTTGGTGGTCACAGTGGATACTTAACCTACCTTGGGCGATTTTCCATATACTGATTATTACGTTGCAAGCCTTTATTTTTATGGTTCTAACCATCGTTTATTTATCGATGGCGTCAGAAGAACATTAATTTCAACTTACGAATTGATATTTATTTAACTGAAACAAACTGGAGACTGTCATGGAAAACCTAAATATGGATCTGCTGTACATGGCTGCCGCTGTAATGATGGGATTAGCAGCGATTGGTGCTGCAATTGGTATCGGCATCCTGGGAGGAAAATTCTTAGAAGGCGCTGCTCGCCAGCCAGATTTGATTCCTCTATTACGTACGCAGTTCTTTATTGTTATGGGCTTAGTTGATGCCATTCCGATGATTGCTGTTGGTCTAGGGCTATATGTGATGTTCGCAGTTGCTTGATAATGCAAGCTAAATGGGAAAGAACATTAATATGTTAATTTTTAAAGAGGTATTGTGCGATGAATCTTAATGCGACAATCCTCGGCCAGGCTATTGCATTTGTCCTGTTTGTTTTGTTTTGTATGAAGTATGTATGGCCACCAATCATGGCGGCGATTGAAAAACGTCAAAAAGAAATTGCTGATGGTTTATCTTCTGCAGAGCGAGCGAAAAAAAACTTGGACTTGGCGAAAGCTGATGCGACCGAACGACTGAGAAAAGCAAAAGCAGAAGCAAAAATCATTATTGATCAAGCTAATAAGCAACGAGCTCAAATGATTGAAGAGGCTAAAGCTGAAGCTGAAACTGAACGTAACAAGATCGTTGCTCAGGCGCAGATTGAAATTGATGCTGAGCGTAAGCGTGCACGTGAAGAGTTACGTAAACAAGTTGCTATGTTAGCTATTTCAGGTGCAGAAAAAATAATTGAACGTTCCGTTGATGTAGCTGCTAATAGCGACATCGTTGATAAATTGGTCAACGAACTGTAAAGGAGGAAAGGGGCATGTCTGAAATTACTACGGTTGCTCGCCCCTATGCCAAAGCAGCTTTTGATTTTGCTGTAGAAAACCAGTGTGTTGATAAATGGCAAAATATGCTCAGTTTTATTGCTGAAGCAACCCGTAATCAACAAATAGGTGAGCTGCTTTCTGGTTCAATAGCGCCAGAAACATTAGCGAAAACATTTATCACTATTTGTGGTGATGAAATCGATGAACATGTTCGAAATCTAATTCGCATTATGGCTGAAAACGGGCGTCTTAGTACGTTACCAGAGGTTTTGAAGCAATTCATACAATTACGCGCTTTTCTGGTGTCAACCGTTGATATTGACGTCATTTCTGCCACTGAGCTAAATGAAAAACAGCAATTTAAAATTTCTGCAGCGATGGAAAAACGTCTGTCACGTAAAGTTAAGCTGAATTGCAAAATTGATAAGTCTGTTATCGCAGGAGTCATTATCCGCGCCGGAGACCTGGTTATTGATGGTAGCGTGCGTGGTCGTATTGAGCGTTTAACTGACGTCTTGCAGTCTTAAGGGGATTGGAGCATATGCAACTGAATTCCACCGAAATCAGTGAACTGATCAAGCAACGTATTGCTCAGTTTGATGTAGTGAGTGAAGCTCACAATGAAGGTACAATTGTTTCTGTTAATGATGGGATCATCCGCATACACGGTTTAGCTGAAGTTATGCAAGGTGAAATGATCGCATTACCTGGTAATCGTTATGCTATTGCACTCAATTTAGAGCGTGACTCAGTTGGTGCCGTAGTCATGGGACCCTATGCCGACTTAGCAGAAGGTATGAAAGTCAAGTGTACAGGTCGTATTCTTGAAGTACCTGTAGGTAGAGGATTACTTGGGCGAGTTGTTAATACGCTGGGTGAACCTATTGATGGTAAAGGGCCTGTTGAGCACGATGGGTTCTCTGCCGTTGAAGTTATTGCACCTGGCGTTATTGATCGTCAATCGGTTGATCAACCTGTACAAACAGGATACAAATCGGTTGATGCTATGATTCCTATTGGACGTGGTCAACGTGAATTAATCATTGGTGATCGCCAAACCGGTAAAACGGCATTAGCTGTTGATGCCATTATTAATCAGCGTGATACAGAAATAAAATGTATTTATGTAGCAATTGGGCAAAAAGCCTCAACTATTGCTAATGTGGTACGTAAACTAGAAGAGCACGGTGCACTCGAGAATACGATAGTTGCTGTTGCTACCGCTTCTGAATCTGCTGCATTACAATACCTTGCGCCATACGCTGGCTGTGCAATGGGTGAATATTTTAGGGATCGTGGCGAGGATGCATTAATTATTTATGATGATCTCTCCAAACAAGCGGTTGCTTATCGACAAATTTCGCTATTGCTACGGCGTCCTCCTGGACGTGAAGCTTACCCGGGTGATGTTTTTTATCTCCATTCTCGTTTACTCGAGCGTGCTGCGCGTGTTAATGCTGAATACGTTGAAAAATTTACTAATGGTGAAGTAAAAGGCAAAACGGGTTCATTAACGGCATTACCGATTATCGAAACTCAAGCAGGTGATGTTTCAGCATTCGTACCCACTAATGTTATTTCAATCACCGATGGGCAAATTTTCTTGGAGTCTAACTTGTTTAATGCGGGGATTCGCCCGGCAGTTAACCCAGGAATTTCAGTATCACGTGTAGGTGGCGCGGCTCAGACTAAGATTATCAAAAAATTATCTGGTGGCATTCGTACCGCGTTGGCACAGTATCGCGAGTTAGCTGCATTTTCACAATTTGCTTCTGATTTAGATGATGCGACCCGTAAGCAACTTAATCACGGACAGAAAGTTACTGAATTGTTGAAACAAAAACAGTATGCACCAATGTCAGTTGCGCAGCAGGCGTTATCTTTATTTGCTGCTGAACGTGGTTATCTGGAAGATGTTGAACTAGCAAAAATTGGTGATTTTGAGACGTCATTGCTGGCTTATGCTACTCGTGAGCATTCTATCTTGCTGAAAGAAATTGATCAGACAGGTAAATATAACGATGAAATCAAAGCTAAGTTAAATGCGTTGCTCGATTCTTTTAAAGCAACTCAATCCTGGTAATTCTATTCGGCCTTTATTGAGACCGTTTGGTTAATAAGGAGGAGCTGAAATGGCGGGCGCAAAAGAGATACGTTCTAAGATTGGTAGTGTACAGAACACACAAAAGATCACTAAAGCGATGGAGATGGTTGCCGCATCCAAAATGCGCAAAACACAGGATCGTATGGCAGCTAGTCGTCCTTATGCAGAAACTATGCGCAGTGTAATTGGCCACTTAGCGTTAGGTAATCTGGAATATAAACATCCCTATCTTAAAGAACGTGATGTTAAACGTATTGGTTATTTAATTGTTTCAACTGATCGTGGTTTATGTGGTGGCTTAAATATTAATTTATTTAAAAAATTACTGACAGAAATGAAAATGTGGACTGATAAGGGTGTTCAGGTTGATCTGGCATTAATTGGTTCTAAAGCAGTTTCATTCTTTAATTCAGTTGGTGGTAATATCGTTGCTCAGGTAACCGGAATGGGAGATGATCCTTCTCTGTCCGATCTTATCGGTCCCGTGAAAATTATGTTAGAAGCATATGATGAAGGGCGTCTAGATAAGTTGTATGTGGTAACTAACAAATTTGTTAATACCATGACTCAAGTACCAACTATTACTCAATTATTGCCTCTACCTGCGGGTGATGATGAAACATTGAAAAAGAAATCTTGGGATTATTTATATGAACCTGATCCTAAGACACTAATGGATACCCTGCTGCGTCGTTATATCGAATCACAGGTTTATCAGAGCGTCGTTGAAAACTTAGCTAGTGAACAGGCTGCTCGAATGGTAGCAATGAAAGCTGCTACTGATAATGGTGGTAACCTGATCAAGGAGTTGCAGTTGGTTTACAATAAGGCTCGTCAAGCCAGTATTACTCAGGAACTTACCGAAATAGTTTCGGGAGCTGCCGCAGTTTGATGGTTAGATTTACGAATTACGTAGAGGATTCAAGATGGCTACTGGAAAGATTATCCAGGTAATCGGCGCCGTAGTGGATGTCGAATTTCCTCAAGATGCGGTACCTAAAGTGTACGACGCGCTTGAGGTAATAAATGGTAAAGAAAAACTAATTTTAGAAGTTCAGCAGCAATTAGGTGGCGGCGTTGTTCGTTGCATTGCGATGGGGACTTCTGATGGTTTAAGACGTGGTTTAGACGTTGTTGATTTAGCTCACCCAATTGAAGTGCCTGTCGGTAAAGCGACCTTGGGGCGCATCATGAATGTGCTAGGTGATCCTATCGATATGAAAGGTGATATCGGTGAAGAAGAACGTTGGGCTATTCATCGTGCCGCACCCAGTTATGAAGATTTATCTAATTCAACAGAATTACTCGAAACCGGTATCAAAGTTATGGATCTTATTTGCCCATTTGCTAAAGGGGGTAAAGTAGGATTATTTGGTGGTGCAGGTGTTGGTAAAACAGTAAATATGATGGAACTTATTCGTAATATTGCGATTGAGCATTCCGGTTATTCTGTTTTTGCCGGTGTCGGCGAGCGGACTCGTGAAGGTAATGATTTCTATCACGAAATGACAGATTCAAATGTATTGGATAAAGTTTCTCTGGTTTATGGTCAGATGAATGAACCACCTGGAAACCGTCTACGTGTTGCGTTAACTGGATTGACGATTGCTGAGAAGTTTCGTGATGAAGGACGGGATGTATTGTTATTTATCGACAACATCTATCGCTATACATTAGCAGGAACAGAAGTGTCGGCCTTACTAGGTCGTATGCCTTCGGCAGTAGGTTATCAACCTACCTTAGCGGAAGAGATGGGTGTATTACAGGAGCGTATTACATCAACTAAAGCGGGTTCTATTACCTCTGTTCAAGCAGTATATGTTCCTGCCGATGATTTGACCGATCCTTCACCAGCAACGACTTTTGCTCATCTGGATGCAACGGTTGTTCTTAGTCGTCAAATTGCGTCATTAGGTATTTATCCTGCAGTTGATCCATTGGACTCAACTAGTCGGCAGCTTGATCCATTGGTTGTAGGACAAGAGCATTATGACGTAGCACGTGGTGTTCAGTCTATTTTACAGCGTTATCAAGAATTGAAAGATATCATTGCGATTCTGGGAATGGATGAGCTATCTGAAGAAGATAAGTTGGTTGTTGCGCGTGCTCGTAAAATCCAGCGCTTCCTATCTCAGCCATTCTTTGTGGCTGAAGTTTTCACCGGTTCACCGGGAAAATTTGTTTCTTTAAAAGATACTATCCATGGCTTTAAAGGTATTTTGAATGGTGATTATGATCATCTGCCTGAACAAGCGTTCTATATGGTAGGTACTATCGAAGAAGCGGTAGAAAAAGCGAAAAGTTTATAATGTCGCTGGTGGGAGGTTAATATGGCTGCAATGACATACCATCTGGTTGTGGTAAGCGCTGAAAAGCAGATGTTTGACGGCCTTGTCCAGAAAATTCAGGTGACAGGCAGCGAAGGGGAATTGGGGATCTATCCACAACATACGCCGCTGTTAACTGCCATTAAGCCTGGTATGATACGTATTACTAAACAGTTTAATGAAGAAGAATTGATCTATCTTTCTGGTGGTATCCTTGAAGTTCAACCAAATGGTGTTATTGTATTGGCTGATACAGCAATCCGTGGCAAGGATTTGGATGAAGCTAAGGCATTAGAATCTAAACGTAAAGCGGAAGAGCATATTCGTAAAGCCCATGCTGATGTCGATTATGCTCAAGCATCGGCTGAATTAGCGAAAGCAATTGCTAAATTACGTGTCATCGAGCTGATGAAAAAATGAGATAATCCTAAGTAATTATTAAAAAAAATAGTTGTCTCTTTACAATTATTTTTATAAAAATTAGGTAAATACAGGGAGTGAGACAATTTATTTATGTTTCGCTCCTTTTCTTTTATATAGATAGTAAGCTTTTTTATTTGAACGAAATATGTAGTAATTTGTTCAATAAATAGTTTTACTTTTACCTAACTGATGGAGTTATTAGGTTTTTATGTCTATGAACGCAAAAAGTGTTGTGATCCTCGCGGCGGGAAAAGGTACTCGCATGTATTCTGACTTACCTAAAGTTTTACATCCCCTGGCTGGCAAACCAATGATACAGCATGTTATTGACACGTCATTATCACTTGGGGCCGTTAATATTCATTTAGTTTATGGTCATGGTGCTGATTTAATTAAATTAGCTTTAGCTAATCAACCTGTTAATTGGATCTTACAGGCAGAACAATTAGGAACCGGGCATGCAATGCAGCAAGCAGCACCTTATTTTGCTGATAATGAAGATATCCTCATGCTTTACGGTGATTCTCCACTGATCACAAAAGAAACACTTGAACGATTAATAGACGCTAAGCCCGACGGAGGAATAGGGTTATTGACGGCAATCGTTAATGAACCGACCGGATATGGGCGTATTATTCGTGAAAGAGGCCAAGTAATTGGTATTGTTGAACAAAAAGATGCAACAGAAGAACAAGTTAAAATTAACGAAATTAATACCGGTATATTAGTTGCTAATGGTGGTGATTTAAAACGATGGCTGAAAAAGCTTAATAATAACAATGCGCAAAACGAATATTATGTAACCGATATCATTTCATTGGCACATGAAGAAGGTTGTAAAATAAATGCTGTTCATCCTATCAAATTGAGTGAAATGGAAGGAGTGAATAACTGTTTACAGCTTTCAGCGCTTGAACGTATTTATCAACAAGAACAGGCAGAAAGATTATTATTAGCGGGTGTTATGATTATTGATCCTGCTCGTTTTGATTTGCGTGGGACATTAAAGCACGGGCGTAATGTAATTATCGATACTAATGTTATTATTGAAGGGGATGTTGTACTGGGTAACAATGTACATATTCATGCCGGCTGTATATTAAAAAATTGTACTATTGATGATAATTCAATTATTAGCCCTTACTCAGTTATAGAAGGGGCAGAATTATCTACCGCCTGTACTGTTGGCCCTTTTGCTCGTTTACGTCCGGGAACTAAGCTGGCAGATAAAGTGCATGTTGGTAATTTTGTTGAGGTTAAAAACGCCGCTTTAGGTGAGGGCTCTAAGGCTGGTCATTTAAGTTATTTAGGCGACGCTGAAATTGGTGCTGATGTTAATATTGGCGCAGGAACAATAACATGCAATTATGATGGGGCTAATAAATTTAAAACCACTATTGGTGATAATGTTTTCGTTGGCTCTGACACGCAATTAATTGCTCCGGTTACCATTGCTAACGGGGCAACTATTGGTGCAGGAACGACTTTAACTAACGATGTTAAAGAAAATGAACTTGTTATTAGTCGTATTAAACAGCGGCATATACTC
The DNA here is from genome assembly GCF_020268605.1 of Arsenophonus apicola. Taxonomy (NCBI): domain Bacteria; kingdom Pseudomonadati; phylum Pseudomonadota; class Gammaproteobacteria; order Enterobacterales; family Morganellaceae; genus Arsenophonus; species Arsenophonus apicola. The sequence goes on along the minus strand of NZ_CP084222.1, from coordinate 10,992 downwards.
AATTGGCAACGCCCGGTAAAGAAAAAATAGTCACAAATAAATAATGACGATTGATCATCTATTTTATAAAGAATAAACCCAATATCCACAGGCTTTGGGAACGGTAAAACCGAATATATTAATCAGGTTACGACAGCATAAGAGCAATATGCTCCTCTATTTTGGAATGAAAATCGATGTGTGGAATTGTTGGTGCAGTAGCACAACGTGATATAGCTGAAATTCTTATTGAAGGGCTTCGTCGACTGGAGTATCGAGGTTATGACTCTGCCGGTTTAGCCGTGGTTGATGATAAAGCGAATCTGACACGATTACGTGAAACCGGTAAAGTTCAGATCCTAGCTGATGAAGTGGAAAAACATGCGGTGATTGGCGGCACAGGTATTGCCCATACTCGTTGGGCCACTCATGGTCAGCCAAGCAAAAAAAATGCTCATCCGCATACATCGGAATATATTGCGGTTGTTCACAATGGAATTATTGAGAATTATCAAGAACTGCGTGAACAACTTAAAAAACAAAAATATGTTTTTACTTCAGAAACTGATACTGAGGTTATTGCACATTTAACCCATTGGGAATTACAAAAAGGTGGCACTTTGCTTGAAGTGGTACAGCGAGTTATCCCCCAGTTAAAAGGCGCTTATGGTACTGTCATTATGGATAGCCGTACTCCTGGATTACTAGTGGCTGCTCGTTCGGGTAGTCCTTTAATTATAGGTTTAGGTGTTGGTGAAAATTTTCTAGCATCTGATCAATTAGCGCTTTTGCCGGTTACACGTCGCTTTATCTACTTGGAGGAAGGTGATATTGCTGAAGTGACTCGTCGAACAGTGCGAATTTTTGATCAGCAAGGCATTGAAGTTGAACGGGAATCTATAGAATCCAATGTTCAGTATGATGCTGGTGATAAAGGAATTTATCGCCACTATATGCAAAAAGAGATCTATGAACAGCCTTTAGCAATAAAAAATACCTTAGAAGGTCGCTTTGATCAGCATGATAGTGTTATTTTTACCGAATTAGAAAAAAAAGCCCAAAATCTATTATCTCAGGTTGAACATATTCAAATTATTGCTTGTGGGACTTCATATAATGCCGGAATGGTTGCTCGTTATTGGCTTGAATCTTTAGCGGGTATACCCTGTGATGTTGAAATTGCTTCTGAATTCCGTTATCGAAAACCGGCACGGCGGAAAAATAGTTTATTGATCACGCTTTCTCAATCCGGTGAAACCGCCGATACTTTAGCTGCATTAAGATTATCGAAAGAGCTTGGTTATCTGGCATCGTTGGCAATATGTAATGTTTTCGGTTCTTCTTTAGTTCGTGAATCAGATTTTGCGTTAATGACAAAAGCTGGTGCAGAAATTGGCGTAGCATCCACCAAAGCGTTTACCACCCAATTGACGGTTTTATTATTGTTGGTTGCTTATCTGAGCCGCTTAAAAGATAAAAATATTGCTCTTGAGCGTGATATTGTGCACGCATTACATGCCCTACCTGCACGTATTGACAGTATGTTATCGCAAGAAAAAATAATTGAAGTTTTAGCAGAAGATTTTTCTGATAAAAATCATGCTCTTTTTTTGGGTCGTGGTGATCAATTTCCGATAGCGGTTGAAGGAGCGTTAAAGCTAAAAGAGATTTCTTATATTCATGCCGAAGCTTATGCAGCTGGTGAGTTGAAACATGGCCCACTAGCCTTGATTGATGCCGATATGCCCGTGATTATTATTGCGCCGAATAATGAATTACTAGAAAAGCTTAAATCTAATGTAGAAGAAGTTCGTGCCCGAGGAGGATCTCTTTATGTTTTTGCTGATAAAGATGCCGGTTTTGTTGACAGTGAAAATATGAAAATTATCCCATTACCCCATGTCGAAGAGTTAATTGCCCCGATATTTTATACCATTCCACTACAATTATTATCTTATTATGTAGCCTTAATCAAAGGCACGGATGTTGATCAACCAAGAAATTTAGCCAAATCTGTGACTGTTGAGTGAGTTCGATTCAAATATTGGTATTTAGGCTATCGTCAGTAAATTATTAAATATAATAGACTGAGATAGCTTTTATTTTTACATTTTGTTACCAATTTTATACTGAAAAATGCGCTTTGCTCTAGCGTATTTTTTTATAAGATTAAAAAATAGCAAGCTAAAATATTATTATTACGTTATTTTGATTATTGATTACCGAAAATAAATATTTTTATATTTAATAAGGTCATTAATATAATACCATCAATTATATAATACTCACAATTTATCGAGCTCTGAACGATAACAAAATAAGGAATGAAGGATGCGATTACGATTAAAGGGGATAGGGTGGTTTATTACTTCATTATTTTGCTTGTTTTTAGTCGTTGGTTGTAACAATAAAAAAGTCCCTGATGAGCAGAAAACAACGATTAAAGCAGAGATACCTGTACGTGGTGTATGGTTAACGACCGTATCTCGACTTGATTGGCCCTCCCTTTCATCGGTTAACCTTGATTCAGATCAGCGTAGAATTGAAGTACAGAAAAAAGAGCTAACTGATAAACTGGATAATTTAGTAAAAATAGGCATTAACACCGTTTTTTTTCAGGTTAAACCCGATGGTACAGCGCTTTATCGTTCTCATATTCTCCCTTGGTCTGACATGCTTACAGGTGTAGTCGGTAAAGACCCAGGATATGATCCGTTAGCGTTTATTATTGCTGAGGCGCATAAAAGAAATTTAAAAATACATGCTTGGTTAAATCCCTACCGCGTTTCAATGGATAAGCAACCAGAAACTATTGCTTCACTGCAAAAGACGCTTTCTTCTCCACCTGCAAGTGTTTATGTTTTACATAAAGATTGGATACGTACTGCCTACGACCGTTTTGTGCTTGATCCAGGCTTACCAGAGGTTCGTAATTGGATCAGCAGTATTGTGGCTGAAATAGTTAGAAACTATGATATTGATGGAATTCAGTTTGATGATTATTTCTATTATGAAACACCTACTTCCAAACTTAATGATGATACAACATTTCAACAATATGGTCAGGGATTTTTAGATAAAGCCAGTTGGCGAAGAAATAATACTTTGTTGTTGATTCGAGAGGTTTCTTCAACAGTCCGTGCGTTAAAACCCAACATTGAATTTGGTATCAGTCCTGGCGGTGTTTGGCGAAATATTTCAGATGATCCACGAGGCTCTGATACTAAGGCGGGTGGACCTACTCATGACAAAGCCTATGCTGATACCCGACTATGGGTAAAAGAAGGTTTATTAGATTATATCGCCCCACAGATTTACTGGCCTTTTGCCCGCGAAATTGTGCGATATGATGTGATCGCAAAATGGTGGGCTGATGTAGTGAGATCGACTAACACTAAATTGTATATTGGAATGGCATTGTATAAAGTTGGCGTGCCATCTCAGGTGGAGCCTGATTGGTCGCTTGACGGCGGTGTCCCGGAACTAAAAAGGCAGCTCGATCTTAACGATCAATTACCGGAAATTAAAGGCCAGATCCTATTTAGAGAGGGACTTCTCCAGTCTTCTCCGCAAACGGAAGAGGCAGTAACATATCTTAGAACTCGTTGGCATCAATCTGCGCAGTAAAGTTGTTTACCTTTATTTTAAGTAAAACACCCTTAATAGGGGTGTTTTTGTTTTTATCAGTTATAAATAGATTTTTATTTATTAAATAATTAGTGTTAATGAATGGCGAAAATCATTTCAATTTGCGATTATTGTTTATAAATAACGATAACTTTACTTGAGCTTCAACGTTCAGATTGGATATAACAAAAATGAAAAATGTTGGATTTATTGGTTGGCGAGGAATGGTTGGTTCTGTACTGCTGCAACGAATGGCTGAAGAAGGTGATTTTGATAATATCAATCCTGTTTTTTTTACCACCTCTCAGCATGGTGAGCTGGCGCCAAAATATGGTCAACAGCAAGGAACACTGCAAGATGCTTTTGATCTTGATAGGCTGAAGGAATTAGAGGTAATAATTAGCTGTCAGGGGGGCGACTATACCGATCAAATTTACTCTAAACTACGTGCTAGCGGTTGGACAGGTTATTGGATAGATGCAGCATCTTCGTTACGGATGAAAGAGGATAGCATTATTATTCTTGATCCCGTGAATCGCCAACATATTGATAGAGGTTTAAATGAAGGGATAAAAACCTTTGTTGGCGGTAATTGTACGGTTAGTTTGATGTTAATGGCATTAGCTGGTTTATTTGCTGAAAACTTGATTGAATGGGTTTCGGTCGCAACCTATCAGGCGGCTTCTGGTGCGGGCGCGCGTAATATGCGTGAATTATTACTGCAAATGGGTGAGTTACATTCCCAGGTTGCTAATGAATTGCAAAATCCGGCGGCGGCGATTTTATCAATCGAGAAAAAAGTCACTGATTTCACGCGTAGCGGGAAAATGAATACAGAAGCAATTGGTGCGCCATTAGCCGGTAGTTTGATCCCCTGGATAGATAAACAACTGCCGAATGGTCAAAGCCGTGAGGAATGGAAAGGGCAGGCTGAAACTAACAAAATTATAAATACTGTTAGTCATGTTATTCCTGTCGATGGTTTATGTGTTCGTATTGGCGCATTGCGCTGTCATAGCCAGGCATTAACCTTAAAATTGAAAAAAAATGTTGCTACTGTGGATGTTGAGCAAATTTTGGCTGCACATAATGACTGGGTTCACGTTGTTCCTAATGAACGTGAATTAACCATTCAAGAGTTAACTCCTGCGGCAGTGACTGGAACCCTAAATGTTCCGATCGGGCGTTTGCGTAAATTAAATATGGGGCCAGAATATTTATCCGCTTTTACGGTTGGTGATCAGCTATTATGGGGAGCGGCAGAGCCGTTACGCCGTATGTTAAAAATATTAGATAAAGCTATCTAATAAAAAGCCCCAAGTTAGGCAGGGGGCTTTTATTTTGTTATTTAAAATTAGATGTCGATATTTTCAGCTTTTAATGCGTTTTCTTCAATAAAAGCTCTACGTGGCTCAACTGCATCACCCATTAGTGTGGTAAATAGTTGGTCAGTTGCGATGGCATCTTTAACGGTAACACGCATCATGCGGCGGGTATCTGGGTTCATAGTTGTTTCCCATAATTGTTCTGGATTCATTTCACCCAATCCCTTATAGCGTTGCACCATCAAACCACGGCGTGATTCTTTTGATAACCAATTCAATGCGTCTTCAAAGGATGAAATAGTTTGGCGACGTTCCCCTCTTTCCACATACGCACCATCCTCAATCAGATCGCCTATTAGCTGACCGATTTTAGTAATGCGCGTATATTCAATACCATGAATAAAATCCGAATCTAGATTGTAATCGGTATCAACGCCATGGGTTCTAATACGTAAAACCGGTTCAAATAATTGGTGTTCATGATTTTCATTGATATGGTAGCTATAAGTACTACCATGTTCTTCATTATCAGTTAGACGTTTAACTAATGTGTTGATCCAATCCTCTACTTTTGCTTTATCTTTCAAATCATCTTCTACCAAGGTAGGTTGATAAATAAGATTATTTAATAAAGCAAGTGGATAGACACGTTCTAATCGTTTGATGATTTTCTGCGCCGCATTATATTCAATAATTAACTTCTCCAATGGCTCGCCTTTCAATGCCGGAGCATGAGGGCTGGCATAGAGAGCGGCATTGTCTAATGCGATTGAGATCAAATATTCATTCATGGCTTCATCATCTTTTATATATTGCTCTTGCTTACCTTTTTTCACTTTATATAAAGGTGGCTGTGCAATATAGACATGGCCTCGCTCGATGATTTCTGGCATCTGACGATAGAAGAAAGTTAATAACAATGTCCGAATATGAGAGCCGTCAACATCGGCATCGGTCATGATAATGATGCTATGATAACGTAATTTATCAGGATCATATTCATCGCGTCCAATACCACAGCCTAAAGCGGTTATTAAAGTCGCGACTTCCTGCGAGGAGAGCATTTTATCGAAACGGGCTTTTTCCACATTAAGAATTTTACCTTTTAATGGTAAAATTGCCTGATTTTTCCGATTACGCCCCTGTTTGGCAGAACCGCCTGCAGAATCACCCTCCACTAAATAAAGTTCCGATAACGCCGGGTCACGTTCCTGGCAGTCAGCTAATTTGCCTGGTAATCCCGCTAGATCAAGCGCACCTTTACGGCGAGTCATTTCACGTGCTTTACGGGCAGCCTCGCGGGCACGGGCGGCGTCAATAATTTTACTAACAACGATTTTGGCGTCATTAGGATTTTCTAATAGATATTCGACCAGCCTCTCATTCATTAATGTTTCAACAACGGTTTTTACTTCGGAAGAAACTAGCTTATCTTTTGTTTGTGAAGAAAATTTTGGATCGGGAACTTTAACTGACACAACAGCTATTAAACCTTCACGGGCATCATCACCAGTAGCACTGACTTTGGCTTTTTTCTGGTAACCTTCTTTATCCATATAACTGTTCAGCGTACGTGTCATTGCGGTACGGAAACCAACCAGATGGGTGCCTCCATCTCGTTGTGGAATATTATTAGTAAAGCAATAAACATTTTCCTGGAAGCCATCATTCCATTGCATGGATATTTCTACATTAATGCCCTCTTTTTCAGCCGAAAAATAGAAAACGCTGGGATGAATTGGGGTTTTATTCCGGCTTAAATATTCTACAAAAGCTTTAATTCCACCTTCATAATGAAAATGGTCTTCTTTATTATCACGTTTATCGATTAAACGAATGGATATACCGGAATTGAGAAAAGAGAGCTCTCGTAACCGTTTTGCCAAAATATCGTATTCAAATTCGGTAACAGTTTTAAAGGTTTCCAAACTTGGCCAAAAACGAATATAGGTTCCCCGTTCATCAGTTTCGCCTGAAATTGTCAAAGGTGCTTGTGGAACACCTAATTGGTAAGTCTGTTCATGGATTTTTCCTTCACGACGGATCACCAACGATAATTTTTCTGATAAGGCATTAACGACAGAAACACCGACACCATGTAAGCCACCCGAAACTTTGTAAGAGTTATCATCAAATTTGCCTCCAGCATGGAGAACCGTCATGATGACTTCTGCGGCAGACACACCTTCTTCTTCATGAATATCGGTTGGAATACCTCGGCCATTATCGAGAACAGAGATGGAGTTATCGGTATGTATAGTTACAATAATATCGGTACAATATCCTGCCAAGGCTTCGTCGATAGCGTTGTCGACAACCTCGAAGACCATGTGATGAAGGCCTGTACCATCATCGGTATCACCGATATACATGCCTGGGCGCTTACGGACCGCGTCTAGCCCTTTTAATACCTTGATACTTGAGGAGTCATATGTATTCGACATCAACGTTTCTCGCTAATTTCTGATCCTATGGTTGAACTTCTATTTTGCCATGTTTTACGCAAAACATCCTGCTATTTCCATCTAACATATCTTTAACTTGCGCGATGGTAATCGCACTAACAAAGACCTGAGCTTGTGTCGCTTTAAGCCGTTCGGCTAATAATTGACGGCGATCCTTATCTAACTCAGAAGCAAAATCGTCTAATAGATATAAGCATCGTTGCCCACTCTGTTGGGTGAAATATTCACCTTGTGCTAATTTTAGTGCGCACATGAGTAATTTTAACTGTCCGCGGGATAGAACATCTTCAACAGCAATCCCTCCTGCACGGATCCGTAAGTCAGCTTTGTGTGGCCCTAATGCGGTATAGGTTAGCATTCGGTCACGTTCAAATTGCCTTACTAGTATATCTGAATAATCAGTTTCTTTATCCCATCCTCGTTGAAATGAGATGCTAAGTGAAAATTCAGGTAAGAACTGTTTACAGGTGTTTTCAATATCTTTCGCAATACCTGCAATATAATTGGCCCGCCATTGGCTTATTTTATGTGCCAGTGGGATCAGTTCATAATCCCAATGACGAAGCTCATTATAACGTGTTACTTGGCGTAATGCTGCATTACGTTGCTTTAATAACCGTTTTAAATCAGACCAGGCAGCAAAAAACTGAGGTTCATTATGGAAACATCCCCAGTCAAGAAAAGCTCGGCGATATTTAGGGCCGCCATTTAATAAGGTAAAGCCTTCAGGGGTTATTAATTGCATTGGTAATAATTTGGCTAATTCAGCAATTTTATGCCCATCACTACCATCAATGCGAACCTTACTATCACCGCTACGATCTTTACTTAGCCCCAAAGTCAGTTCACGCGATTGAGGTTCTAGAGGAACAACACGGCCATGTAAAACAAAATTATCTTGTTCATGTCGAATGACTCGTGCTGCTTGAATACTACGGAAAGCCCTACCGTGCCCTAATGTATAGATCGCTTCAAGAATACTTGTTTTTCCACTGCCATTTGGCCCAATTAAAAAATTAAAACCCGTTGCTAATGATAGATCCGCACTTTCAATATTACGAAAGTCGCGGATAAGTAAACGCGAAAGCATCATAGAATTTATATATTATAGACGCATAGGCATAACAACATAAGCTGCTGCGTTATTGGCCATATCTTCGATTTGTACGCTTGAATTTGAATCAGTCAACAACAAATTAACCTGCTCACATTTTAGTGTATTTAATACATCGAGGATATAACTGACGTTAAAACCAATTTCTATCATCGGGCTTTGATAATTAACATCAACAATCTCTTCGGATTCTTCCTGTTCGGGATTGTTTGCTGTAATTCTAAGTTGATTTTCACTTATATAGAGGCGAACACCGCGAAATTTTTCATTAGATAAAATTGCTGCTCGTGAAAATGCTTGTTTTAGTTTATCACAATCTGCGGTCAATGTTTTATCCGGATTTTTGGGCAGAACACGTCGATAATCAGGAAAACGGCCATCAACCAGTTTGGAGGTGAAAATAAAATCACCCACACGAGCTCGAATATTGTTACTACCAATCTGTAACTTAAGTAACTCGTCGCTACTATCCAGTAATCGCATAAATTCTACCACCCCTTTGCGAGGAACAATCACTGAATGGGTTGGTAAATCCTTATCAATATTGAGTGAACAGACAGCTAAACGATGGCCATCGGTAGCGACAGTGCGTAACTCTTGTCCTTCAGTTTCAAATAGCATGCCATTAAGATAATAGCGCACATCTTGGTGTGCCATTGAAAATTGGGTAGCTTCAATGAGTCGTTTTAAGGTAGTTTGAGGCAATTCAAATTCGACTTCACTTTGCCAATCATCCAGGTTTGGAAAATCAGCGGCCGGAAGAGTCGAAAGCGAAAAACGGCTACGGCCAGAGCGTACAAGCAGACGATCTCCTTCAAGTGAGACCTTGATTTCTGCGCCATCGGGTAACCCACGCCAAATATCGAAAAATTTACGAGCAGGTACAGTGATTGAACCATTTTCACCTGGTTGTGTTAGTGTCACCTTTGCGACCATTTCTACTTCTAGATCGGTACCCGTTAATGAAAGTATATTTTCACTAACTTGCAGTAATAAATTACCTAAGATAGGTAATGTAGGGCGCCCACCAAGAGGACCACTGACTTGTTGCAGTGGTTTGAGTAATTGTTCACGTTCAATAGTAAATTTCATAGCATTAGGATGATAATGTTCTGATTAAGTTAGAAAAATCCTCTTTGATGTCGTGACTTTCTTCCCGTAATTGCTCGATTTTTCGACAAGCATGAAGCACGGTTGTATGATCTCGTCCACCAAAGGCATCCCCAATTTCGGGCAAACTATGGTTTGTCAGCTCTTTTGCTAATGCCATTGCCATTTGCCTCGGACGCGCCACAGAACGGGAACGGCGCTTTGATAACAAGTCGGCAACTTTAATTTTGTAATATTCAGCAACGGTTTTTTGAATATTATCGATAGTGACAAGTTTTTCTTGTAATGCGAGTAGGTCGCGTAATGCTTCGCGAACAAAATCAATGGTAATTGCACGACCGGTAAAATTAGCGTTGGCAATAACTCGATTCAATGCTCCTTCCAACTCTCGAACGTTGGAGCGCAAACGTTTAGCAATAAAGAAAGCGACTTCATCAGGCAATTGGATCTGATTTTCGTCGGCTTTTTTCATCAAAATAGCAACGCGTGTTTCCAGCTCTGGTGGTTCAATCGCAACCGTTAATCCCCAGCCAAAACGAGATTTTAGTCGATCTTCAACCCCATTAATTTCTTTAGGATAGCGATCTGAAGTTAGAATGATTTGCTGGTTACCTTCGAGTAAAGCATTAAAGGTATGAAAAAATTCTTCTTGAGAACGCTCTTTATTAGCAAAAAATTGAATGTCATCAATTAATAATGCATCTACCGAGCGATAATAACGTTTAAAATCTTCAATAGCATTATTTTGTAATGCCTTAACCATATCTTGGACAAAACGCTCAGAATGCATATAAACTACTTTGGCATTCGCTTTGCGCGCCATGATGTTATTACCTACTGCATGAAGCAGGTGAGTTTTACCTAATCCTGTACCCCCATAAAGGAAAAGTGGATTATAAGCTCCTCCAGGATTGTCTGCTACTTGGCTGGCAGCGGCACGAGCAAGTTGGTTTGATTTACCTTCGACAAAGTTATTGAATGTGTGCTTAGGGTTCACATTTGAACGATAGGCGATTTCAGGTTGAACTTGTGTATTGTCCCAACTAGGACGTATTGTTGAATTTATTGGCGTCGAAATGGTTTTATTTGCTGCGGTATGCGTTGAAGCACCGCTTGGCGTTATTTGCGGTTTATTACCCACTTCGAATTTCAATGCAGGCACATCAGAACCACAAAAATCACTCAATAATTCATTAATATTATTGATGTATTTATCTCTTACCCAATCTAATACGAAACGGTTAGGAGCATAGAGTGCTAATGTGTTATCACTCAATTCTGCCTGGAGAGGGCGTATCCACATACTGAATTCTGTGGCAGGTAACTCATCCTGCAATCGGGCAAGACATTGCTGCCAAAGTGAAAATGACAC